>JAEZXP010000249.1 GCA_023419655.1 Bacillota bacterium
AGCCTTCTTCATTATTCGGTTCATCATTTCATCTTCATTTCGCATTGTACGCTCCTTCTTAATCAGCATTTATTGATATCCTATTCGTCAACGATTGGTCTGTTCGCTGTAATTAATCCGCTAAGCAGATATGTCAGCCAATTCGCCTTTATCCCTCGTTTATCAAATGAAATATATTCGTTAGACTTATATATATAATTAACTTACCAATACCCTTCCTTTGTCCTCTTGCTTCGGATATACTCGAAGGCGCTTTGACAGCCTTCCCTATCTTCACCTAATCATTTCGTATATTTCATATAGACAAGATAATTTATACCACTTGCTTTGCTATGTTTCTCTTCCACTCTTTTAAATTCTTTAAAACCTAATTTTGTGTATAGATTTAATGCACTAAGATTGGTATCCGCTACTTCTAAAACATAATTTGAATAAGGCGTCGTTTGAAAAATATGCCTGATAATTGCCGATGCGACCCCTTTTCCCCTATATTCCGGTGAAACTGCCACGAATTCGATACATCCCATCTCCGGTTCTATTGAAAATGGATATGGCTTTTCTTCGAATTCACGTTTCAACATAATATTGGCAATGGTTCCTCCTACAAAGCCAAGGTGTTTTTTTAACGCCTTCTTTTCCAGATGAACCGATTTGATTTTTCCGTCATTACAAGCAGCTATTCCGCAAATCTTGCCATCTGACAAGGCTACGTAGAAAACATCAAGATTAAACATATGCGAAAAAGCGTTCACTAATTTCTTTTTATCTTTTGAAAAATAATGCAGCCATTGATAAAAACCATCCACAAATATTTCACTGATTATATCATTCGTATTTTTACTGTATTCAGAAGCACGTTGGATTTCAATCATGTATTGTCTCCTTAATTGTTTAATCATAGCATTCTATTAAAGTAATCCTTATTCAAATAATATTACACTCAATATATACTGTCAATTTATATAAATATCTTATTCTATAAAATACATGTTGACTCCCGACATATGTCGTGATACGATATATATATCGAGTGACGACATATTACAAAATCAGATTATCAGGGAGGTGTATGTATTGAATACAGAACCATTAACAGAAAGTTATTATTTCATTTTGCTATGTCTCTATAAAAAGCCCCATCATGGTTATGGAATCATGCAGGATACGCTGGACCTAACGAATGGAAGGGTTAAAATAGGCTCTGGAACGATGTATGGCGCTATAAGCAATATGCTGAAAAAGAAATGGATAGTCGAAACCTACAGCGAGAATTCAGAAGACAATCGAAAACGTCTTTACCAAATTACCGGCAATGGCAGACTGATTCTGGAGCAGGAATTAGACCGGCTGAAAGATTTGATTAATTGTTCTGAGAAAATGATGAATGGAGGAATGTAGATGGACACCAAAACTACTTTCGGAATTTATTTGGCCTGGGATTATGACAGAGAAGAAGATAAAATTAACTCCATGGCAAAAAAGGGCAGGCAGCTTAAAACCGGTGGCCTGCTGCACCATACATATGAAAGAAGTGATAAAAACTACCGATACAACGCAATGAAGCAAAAAAGAGTTCAGAAAAATTATATGCCATATAAAGGCATTAATATCAGCTATTTATTAATATCGGCCATGTTAATTACATTCATCCTGATGCTAATATAGGTAGTCGGTAATCTATATATTTAAGGCTTCATAAAATAAGGTATATCACTGTCGTGATATACCTTTATTTTTTATATTTTTCTTACCGGCCGTGCCATTCTTGCACCGGTCTGTGTGCTTGCACCAAAATTGAAATACGGTGCCAGCTCCGGAGCATATTCATACCCGTACAGTTTCGGTTCATAGCCTTCCATCAGCTCCCATAGAAGTCCGATTGCCTCACCAAAATCATTTTCATTCTCATAGGCCGCACCTTGAAAATACAGCATGGTACAGGGTGGCAGATGGATTACATCGCAGCCTGCCGGAAGGGGCTTGTTATAATCAGATGGTACTTCCACGCCGGAAGCCGTATTGCCGGTTCCCTGTTTCATCATATCGGGTGGTAAGGTCAGCAATGCAGCGGTATCAAATTTCTCAGGAATGCTGTTGAATAGGCCCTCCCAATCACAACCCATCTCTTCACAGAAGGAGAGATATTCAGTTGCTTTTACCGAGCATATTAGAATCAACTTCCTCGCAGGCCGCTCTACTGCCGTTACCGTCATTGTTCGTTTGATTGGTTCCTTTGCCATAGGCTCTGTTCCTTCTTTCAATACGTAGTAGGCTTCTACAGGATAGTGTACAAACCAGTTCACCGGCGGCGCTTCCGCATGATATCTCTGTGGCACAATACCAAAATGCCGGGAGAAAGCCTTCGTAAAGCCGTCATGGGAATCAAAACCATTGTCCATTGCAACATCCACAACCCTATCATCCCTATCCCGCAGGGTTTGTGCGGCGCGGGTCAAGCGCATAAGACGGGCATATTCTATGGGTGTACGATATGTAAACTCCTTAAAAATCCGTACGGCGTGATACTTACTGTATCCCGCAATCCCGGCAAGGCTATCCAAGGTGATTTCCTCGTTCAGATGCTCCACTATATACTGTTGCATGCGGCTCACCGCAGCGGCTTTGTCTGGTATCTCCATATGAAACCTCCTGGAATAGTATAGCAATCCAATGAACAGGACTCTCGACCAAAATTGCGGACTTCCTTTTGATATCCGTTACCGTTCTTCTGAGAAGGTCAGAGAAAGGTTTAATCTTCTGCCGTTTCTAACGATTATCACATCAACTGTATCGTTCGCCTTATAAGTTTCTTTTATATTGTCCAGGTCTTTCATGGTACGGATATCCTTACCGGCTATGGATACCAGTATATCGTCCTTGCGAATGCCGGCTTTTTCAGCACCGCTGTCAGGCACTACTTCGAGAATATAGATTCCAACAGGCAGATTATACTGGCGGGATATGGAATCTGTTATTTCTCTTCCGCTGATTCCTACAAAAGGCCTTCCCTTAACATATCCGAACATAATCAGCTGATCAATAATAGGCTTCGCTTCATTCATCGGAATGGCAAATCCAAGACCTTCCACACCAGATAATGAAATCTTTGCCGTATTGATACCGATTATCTCCCCCTTGGCATTAACCAATGCTCCACCGCTGTTACCGGGATTAATGGCGGCATCTGTCTGAATCAGATTCAAGGTTCTGTCATCAATGCTGATTGTACGATTAAGTGCACTGATTACACCTGCCGTAACCGAGCCTTGAAATTCCAATCCCAGGGGATTTCCTATTGCAACTGCCAGCTCTCCTACTTCAAGAGCATCCGAGTCACCAAGCTTTGCCTCAGGAAGATTGTCCATCTCTATCTTTATAACTGCAAGGTCGCTTCTCTGGTCTCCTCCGATAAATTTTGCAATTGCCTGTCTGTTATCCGGAAGAAATACCTCCAACGCCGTATTCTTACTTATGCTATTCTTAGGGTCTGCATACTGTATCACATGATAGTTTGTCATGATATATCCATTACTACTGATGATTATGCCGGAGCCTTCATATTTTGACTGGGACATTGCATCGCCATAATACCAGCTTCGCGGACTTTGTGTCACCATTCTTATCCCTACAATCGAGGGTCCCACCTTTTTTGCTATACTTGTGACCGCCGAACCATTGTCTGAAGCCAGCATGAATGCATTTTCAAAGGTAAAATCATTATGACCGGTTATTATGTAATTTTCAGACAGATTGGCTACCGTCTCCTGCAGCTTATTCATCTCCCCGGAGAGCTTTAGATATACTGCCCCTCCGGCTGCAAATCCTGTCACCATACAGCACATCAACAATACAGCGGCCATCTTAATAAATCGCTTTGATTTCCTTTTTCTTGATTCGTATCTGCCAAAGACCGCTTCGTAATTCATAACCTGATAATTGTTGTAATCATTCCTCTTAAAACAACTCATACAATCACCTCCATAAACTATACACAGCAGCTTCATCGCTCTATTTCTTGTAACGAAATAATAACAACTTCCAGTTTTATTGTCAATATGTGTATTTTATAAATGTACCAGACACCTCTTGACAAAATAATGATGTATAATTTATAATAATAGTAATAATTACTATTAAGTTTTCCAACTAAACTAGACCCCTTTATTTGGAAAAAGGAGATGAATTGCGTATAAAGGCATGGATTATGAAGATTTCTTTTTTTAATAAACATATTACGAATTACGAGCAGGGCACAGGACTTTCCCGGAAAGCAATCCTTATCAGCATTTCCTGTCTTTGGGGTATGCTTATCCTTTCTATGATTTTGGTTCGCAGGCCATGGTTTTCTTTGTCGCTCGTTACTATTGGAACCGCCGTTACAACACATATTATTCAGATAGCTGCTGCCCGTAAAAGTGATTCTTCCGCCGGTAAAAAGAGCGTTTTCGGAATGGTTGAAGCTGTTTTTAATATTGATTATCTTCTTCTGTCCTGTTATATGGGCTTTCAGCTCCTTTTAACCGGGCACGGTAATACTGTACGATTATTAGCCGGTATTATGACATTGATTCTGGTTTTTGGAGATTCCTTTCATCTTCTGCCCCGAATGGCCGTTATCATTACGAATGCAGAAGAACGATTACGCCCGGCTCTTGGGCGCGGCAAGCAGATTACATCCCTTACCATGACGATATTCTATCTGCTTCTTTGGCATATCGGTCTTTTACTTTTTTCTCCTGATAATATTAATTTTCTTTCTTATGCTATCTATGTGCTGGCCGCCGTGCGAATTATACTTTGCCTGCTGCCCCAAAACAAGTGGACGAAGCGTTATCCTCCGGTTCGTTGGGGGATACTCCGCAATATACCATTTTTTCTAATGGGAATCCTTGTAATTGGATTGTTTTTTATCTATCGGAATATCGTTCCCGGATTCCGGCTGATGTGGCTGGCGATTACTTTAAGCTTTGCCTTTTATCTGCCGGTGGTACTTTGGTCAAACAAAAACCCAAAGGTTGGTATGCTGATGCTGCCAAAAGTTTGTGCTTATCTTTGGATGATAGCGATGTGTCTGTCACTATAAAACCGATTACCTATATCCATGGAACATTCATATAAACCTAAAACTGAAAGGAGTAAATATCATGAATGAGTACAAAAAATTAACCAATGAGGTCGGCGCACCGGTCGCTGATAATGAAAATGCCATTACCGCCGGTCCTCGCGGCCCTGTGGTTATGCAGGATGTGTGGCTGCTTGAGAAGATGGCACATTTCAACCGCGAGGTTATTCCGGAGCGTCGTATGCACGCCAAGGGCTGGGGTGCTTACGGTAAATTCACCGTAACTCACGACATTTCCCGTTATACCAAGGCAAAGGTTTTACAGCCCGGTGCAGAGACTGAACTGTTTGTCCGCTTCTCAACCGTTGCAGGCGAGCGGGGCGCTGCCGACTGTGAGCGTGACATTCGAGGCGTGGCGGTCAAGTTCTATACTGAGGAGGGCAACTGGGACTTAGTGGGCAATAACACGCCTACCTTCTTCATCCGTGATGTACATACTGTCTCTAATACACATCAGACG
>JAEZXP010000274.1 GCA_023419655.1 Bacillota bacterium
TTAAATCTAAAAACAGAGATTTTAATCTCTTTCAATTAAAATCTCTGTTCGCTTATTATCCGTTCCAGCTCCATAACTTCGGCTCTGGATAAATCCTGATTTTTTAGATAATCTGATAAAAATGTACTTAACGAGCCGTTATATAATTTGTTTAATAAGACCTTTGTCTCGATATTCTGTACTGCCCTTTTCGATATAGCCGCACGGCATAAAAAGCCGGGGTCTTCTCTTTTGACAGCACCTTTCTCTATAAGGCGCTTAATTACTGTGTAAGTAGTATTCTTTTCCCAACCAATATACTCTTTAATGATTTTTGAAATGTCTTTAGCGGCCAATACTTTATTCGACCATAATAATTCCATGACATTCAATTCACCTTCATGTAATCGGATATCCGGCGTTGCCACAATAAGTTACACCCCTTTAATTATATGTTGATATGCTACACGAGTAGAACTTAGAATATCACTGCTTACGACAATCTTATGGAAATTAATTTATAATATAATTTCATAAAGAGTATCATGCAGCAATATAATGCAACCTGCCGTACTATATTCGTAGAACATGTCAAATAAACTCGACTACATATGTAGATAAAAGGTTGCTATTACATTCTATAGCAATAGAAAAAGAAAGTCAAGCCTAAAGTGGAATAATTTCAACACATTTTTATCGAATTTATTACAAATAAATAAAATTTGTTACAAATAATTAAAAACCCGCTGAGTAGATATAATTATGCTGGGGAGAGTATAACATATTATCTACGACCGGGTTTTTAATTATCGATTCAAACTATAATGATATCATTTTAGTATTGCTACCTCATAAGGGGCAAGAAGGATTGTTTCTTCTGTCTTCTTTTCCTGAATCATTTCTGTATATTCTCTATTCAAAGGTACCATTACCGGATAATTATTATGATTCATAATAAATAAAGCCTTTTCTTTACCGTCTGTAGCTTCCACTACTTCTACACCCGGTATGTTGTATGTACTTACGGGAATATCTGCTTTACCGCACATATATTTTGCAAGCTTGTCCATTGCCTGCGCATCAAGGTCACATCCCAGATAATATACTTCACCTGCTCCTTGATTATTTACAGTAAAGCATGGCTGTCCGGCATAATAATCCTCTACATAGACACCAAGGGATTTTGCCGAAGTCAGTGTAATTACATCACACCAAAGGTTAGCGGTACCTTTGCCGAAGGTTCCGGACACGCTGGTCTGTTTCTGAAGCTGCGGATCATAATCATGGATTTCAATTCCGGCAAGCTCTGAAAATACTCCGGGAACGGTTGCCATAAGCATGTTATTATTCATGTCTTTTATACCGCTTCTAAAGGTAAGCAGAAGCTTTCCGCCGTTATTAACATAGCTTTCTATATTCTTTTTATCCTCCTCGTTCACCATAAGCAAGGCGGGGGCAAATACCAGACGATAGCCTGATAAATCTTCTCCTGGATAGACGAAATCTACCGGTATTCCCATCTCATAGAAAGGCTTATAATATGCTTCAAGCAGTGCGTCATAATCGAAGCCCTCAACGTGCTGGTGTATGGAATGACTCCACTCGCTGTCAAAGGATTTCATGATGGCTACACTTGCTTTCGGCTGTAATGGACCATAGACCTTACTAAGCTTCTCCATTTCCTGTCCGACTTTTTTGATTTCTTCATATCTGCGATTGGGTTTTCCGTCATGTCCCAGGATACCATGCCAGTACTCTTCTGTTCCAAACGGGCAGGCTCTCCATCTAAAATAAACGACAGTATCCGAGCCGCTTGCGACAGCGCTATATGTCCAAAGTCTTAGCTTTCCGGGAGTGGGTGCAGGACCCATCTTACTCCACCCGCAGGGACCGCTCTGCTGCTCCATAACCCAGAAAGGCTGCTTTTTGTAGCTGCGGATAAGAGCGTGGTCCTTGGATACTGTTTCATTCCTGGCGATTCCCCACTGAAACTCAATATAGTTATCCCAGGTTACGAAATCCATAAGCTCAGAAAGCTTAAAGTAGTCTATTCCTGTTCCGGAATTAACAGATGCATCCAACAAATTCGTTGTAATCGGTTTATTACTGTACTTCTTAATTACATCGATGGATTCTTTAGAAAAGCTGATAATCGAATCACTGGAAAAGCGGTAAAAATCCAGAAGCAACGCCGGGTTCTGTCCCTGGGTATTATGGCAGCTATCATAGCATGCACCGGCTCTTGGGATGATTACTTCGTCAAAGCTATTATAGATTTGGCTCCAGAATACTGTTCCGTAGCTTTTGTTCAAATTATCAATACTTTTATATTTGTCTTTTACATATTGCTGAAATTTTTCTTTACACTTATCACAGTAGCAGCGGGCAGTATCCGCCCATCCTAATTCATTATCTATCTGCCATGCCTCCAGAGCAGGATGGTTAGCATAACGTTTTGCGATTTTTTCAACAAGAATTCTGGTTTTTTCCCTATAATAGCTGCTGTTAAAGCAATAGTGCTTTCTCGTCCCGAATACTTTTGGATTGCCATGGATATCATCCTGATAGATATCGGGGTGTTTATCCACCATCCATTTCGGCGGTGTTGCCGAAGGGGTGCAAAGAACGATTTTTATTCCATATCCACCAAAGAAATCCATTGCTTCATCGAGCCAGTCAAATTCATACCGGTCCTCTTCCGGTTCGAATAATGACCATGCGAATTCTGCCATACGAATTACCTTGATGTTGGCTTTTACCATTAATTCGGCATCTGTCTTCCATCTTTGCTTCTCCCAATGTTCAGGATAATAGTCGGCACCTATTCTCATATATGTATCCTCCTTTTTGTGATTTAATAGTAAGGAGTTTAACCGAAAAAGCGGCTAAACTCCTTATACTATGCCTTCAGTTATTATTTACTGATTTATAGAATTACTAAAATTTAAACGTAATGCTTTTTAAGGATTTAGCGTCACTGCTATTTCCAACGTATGCAATATAGGTAATATCCTCTGTTGTAAAGGCATTTTCTTCTTCGTTGAAGTATGCCATAGCTTCCTTCGTGACGGATAAGCTTACTTGCTTTTCTTCTCCAGGCAGCAACTCGACACGCCGGAAATCTTTCAGTACTTTTACAGGGCGTTCAACCGAGCTGCCCTCACAGCCGACATAGAGCTGAACGACCTCAGCACCCTTTACATTACCGGTATTCTTTACCGTTACAGTCAGCTTGGCCGTATTATTGAATACTTCTGCCAAAGGAGCACTGATATCAAAGGTAGTATAGGAAAGCCCATAGCCAAACGGATAGAACACCTCGCGGTTCTCCTTGTCCATCTTGCAATATCCATGATAATACTCATAGAATACATAGTCGCAATCCGGATCAAAGGCAGGATAATCTTCCTCTTTCAGGGCAACTGTGTATGGAAGCTTTCCACCGGGGGTAACATCGCCGAATAGAATATCGGCCAAGGCATTGCCGCCTTCCATTCCGCTGTAGAAGGAGAATAAAATTGCAGGTGCATCTGCTTCCCATTCATCGATTAAGATTGCACTGCTGCCGATAATGGATACGACGGTATTCTTATTCACTCCTTTAAGCCCTTTAATCAGGTCAATATCTCTCTTGTGAAGTCTCATAGAAGCCCTGTCTCCGCCCATCTCTGCCATATCGCTTCTGTCCGCCAGGAATTCACCTTCATCACTGTGGATATATCCTGCTACAATTACAACAGCATCCGCGTCTGCAGCCAGCTCCCTGGATCTTTCAAGATTGGAGCCGTCATGATAAAGAATCTGAGCTCTTGGCATCTTCTTCATAAGACCGCGAAGAGGGGTTACGGTATAATAAGGATGAACCTTGCTGGAGCCATGGTCTCCGATGTTTTCCGTGTCGCCAAGTACACCGAGAACAACGATTTTTTCGGTTTTTTCTTTATCAAGGGGAAGTACGTTTCCGTCATTTTTAAGAAGAACCATTGATTCCTCTGCAGCACGTCTTGCAACCGCTGCATGCTCTTTGGAAGCCAGGATATCTGCTGAGTAATCCTGCGGGTCCTTTCTTGTCTCGTAATAATAAATCGTACGAAGGATATACCCAACGGCTTCATCCAAATCTTCCATCGTGATTTTACCTTCCTCCAAGGCTTTAGGAAGCTCATTATGATAATGGCTAAGGCAAGGCATATCGATATTCATACCGCCCTTAACACCTTTCACGCCATCATGAACTGCCCATAGGAAGTCAGAGAGGGTAAAGCCTTCAAAGCCCCACATATCCCGAAGGATGTCCTTTAATAAGAACTTGCTTTCCGATGCCTGCTCACCGAATACCTTATTGTAAGCACCCATTACAGAAGCCGCACCTTCTTCAATACAACGCTTAAAATGAGGAAGGTATACTTCATGCAGTGTACGCATATCTGTATGTACATCTGCTTTAAAGCGGGCATTTTCAATGCTGTTTAACGCATAGTGCTTAATACATGCCATAACATTCTGGCTTTGTACGCCTCTTGTAAGAGCCGCGCCCATTTCACCAAGATGGTATTGATCCTCGCCGTAGCATTCCTGGGCTCTTCCCCATCTGGGATTACGGGGGAGGTTGATGCAGACCCCGCCAAAGTAGTTACCGCCCTGAGCTCTTACTTCGGCACCAATTACACGGCCGATTTCTTCTTCAAGCTCTCTGTCAAAGGAGGCTCCTCTTGCCATCGCCACCGGAAAGCAGGTTGCCGAGCCGGACACAACACCTCTGGGTCCGTCTACAAAACGTACGTTAGGAACACCTAATCTTTTCACTTCCATCGTGGGATAAGGCTTTACATTATAATGTTCGATTAAGAACAAATCATCCAGAAGCTTTTGCTCTGTTACCTGACCGGACATAATACCGACTTTTTCTTCAACAGTTAATTGAGACAAAAGCTCATCAACAAACTTTCGAATCGTTTCCTTGCTGCAATTTTCTGTTAGTTTCGTATTTTTTACTGCTTCTCTCATCGTTACCTCCTGGCTTTTGATAATAATATTTTATAGTTAAGTTATTATTTTCTCTTAGCGTATTTTCTCATATCGATGACAACCGCCAATAGAATAACAAGACCTTTAACAATATACTGCCAATACATATTCACGCCGATAAATGCCAGTCCATAGTTTATAACTGTGAATATAAGAACACCTGTGACGACACCGCCGACACTTCCGATACCACCGGACATGGATACGCCGCCTACTACACAGGCAGCAATCGCATCCATTTCATAGGCATTACCTGTTGTGTTCGAGGCGCTTCCCAGTCGCCCTACCTCCAGGACAGCCGCAATCGAATACAGAATCGCTGCAATCGAGTAAACCATCACCTGGATTAGTACCACCTTAACACCGGATACCTTGGCGGCCTCAGGATTTCCTCCGATAGCATACATGTATTTGCCGAATTTGGTTTTGTTCCATACTATCCACGTTACAATACAGATGGCAAAGGCAATCAGAATAAGGTATGGAATCTGGATTTGGCCCATCTTAATATAGCCTGTACCGATTTTAATCATCTTTTTTGAGATACCACCAATGGGCTGTGCACCATAAGGAGGTCTGTCAAAATAGATGGAGGATGCGCCGTATAATACCAGCTGCATTGAAAGTGTTGCTATAATAGGAGGAACCTTAAGAACAGCGATGGCCAAACCTGTTATCATACCAAGAACCGCACAGATTGCCGCTACCAATAGAATCGGTATCATTAAAGGCATTTCTGCCAGCCCCGGATACATTTTATATGCATATTCGGTCTGCTGCATCAGAGAGGCTGATATTACAGCTGCAAGGCCTATCATACGCCCGGTTGATAAGTCTGCTCCTCTCACGATAAGTACCATACCGGCACCCAGAGCGATTATAATTCTGGTTGCTGACTGTGCAAATATATTCTTAAAGGTAGTAAAGGATAAGAATCTTGGTTCAATTACCACAATGGCTATCAGCAGGGCAATTAAAACAATATATATTATCTTATCTACGATAAGATTTTTTATTGCTGTATTATATTTATTTTTAGTGCTATTCACCTTATTTTCCTCCGAGTCTAAATATATTTCGCCGAAGCTTCCATTAACTGTACCTGGCTTACGTTCTTTGCATCAAATATTCCTGCCTGACGGCCATTGCTCATAACAAGAATTCTATCACAGATTCCAAGCAGCTCAGGCATTTCAGAGCTGATAACGATAATACCCTTGCCCTCTTTGGCAAGCGTATTCATCAATTGATAAATCTCATACTTTGCTCCTACATCAATACCTCTGGTGGGTTCATCCAGCAATAATATCTCAGGATTGGTCAGCAGCCATCTGCCAAAGATTACTTTCTGCTGATTGCCACCGGATAAATTACCGATTTTTGCTCTGGATGAAGGAGTCTTTACATTGATTTTATTTATCATGTCTCCTACGGTGTTTTTAATCAAGGTATCACTTAATAATCCGTTCTTTGTATACCTGCCGAGGTTTGTAATAATTGTATTAAATGAAACGCTTAAATCAGCAAATATACCGTCTGTTCGGCGTTCTTCGGTTACTAATGCAAAACCGTTCTTTAGAGCCTGGCTTGGTGAATTATTCTTAATTTCCATGCCATGAAGAAAGAGCTTTCCTTCTTCCTTTTGCCGGATGCCAAATAGAGTTTCTAATACTTCGGTTCTTTTTGAACCTACCAGACCGGAGATACCGAGAATTTCGCCCTTATGTAAATCAAAGCTGATACCGCTAAAGCCGGATGCGACATTTGCCAGATTCTCTACTTTAAGCAACACCTCTCCCGGTTGTGTCATCTTTTTCGGATATCGTTCTTTTAATTCTCTTCCAACCATCATCCTTATAATCATATCCGTGGTAAGCTCACCGGCAGGCTTCGTATCAATCCATCTGCCATCTCTCATAACCGTTACATCATCTGAAATTTTAAGGATTTCCTCCATTTTGTGTGAAATATACAGGATACTTGTATTGTTTTCTTTTAATTTATTTAAAATCTTAAACAGATGGGCCACTTCTTTTTCTGTTAAGGACGAAGTGGGTTCATCCATTACAATAATCTTGGAATCATAGGATACTGCTTTTGCAATTTCTATCATCTGCCTTTGAGGTACGGATAGAGACCCGGCCTTGACTCTGGGGTCAACGTCTATTCCCAGGTTATCAAAAATCTTCTTCGTATCCTCATACATCTTCTTTGCATCGACAAGGCAGGCCTTCATTGGAAAGCGGCCGAGCCATACGTTCTCCATAACACTCCGGTCAAGAACCTGGTTTAATTCCTGGTGAACCATTGATACATGGTTGGCAAGTGCCTGCGCAGGATTTTCAAAATTTATTTTTTCTCCATCCAGGATGATTTCTCCTTCATCCATTGAATAAATGCCAAATAAGCACTTCATTAATGTGGATTTTCCTGCTCCGTTTTCTCCCATTAACGAATGTACTGTTCCGGGGCGGACATTTAAGCTGACATCATCCAATGCTTTTACACCCGGAAAACTTTTTGTTATATTGCGCATTTCAAGGATATACTTATCTGCCATTTTCTTTCCTCTTTCTGTCTGATAAGCTGTGATTCGCATAGTCCTAACAGACATAAATGTCTGTTAGGATTGCTATAATCGAATATGCAAATCATAATTTATTTAATTTATTACCTATCCTTTGCTATTCAGCATAGGTGGATTTAGCAATATCAAGATTGTCAATTGTAATAGGCTGATAAGGTACACGAATTGCTTTGGCACCAGGCTCCAGTTCTAAGTCAATACCGTCAACAACATCTTTACCATTTGCCAAGTTAGCTGCCATCTTAACGATGATTTCACCCTGGGTCTTAGCATCCTGCAATACGGAACCCATCATTTCGCCGCTTTCGATTCTGTCAAGAACCTCGGGAAGTGCATCAATACCAATAATAGGGATATAC
>JAEZXP010000032.1 GCA_023419655.1 Bacillota bacterium
CAGAACAAATTCCACTGGACGAAATCGATGGAAGTATTTATAATATTGTCATGAATTATGATTACGGGGCGTAATACGAACAGTACTTACGCCTGCATAATCCTCGGTTCAAATCGAATATGCGAAAAAATGTGTTGATGGTGCATTTACGCAGGAATGGAGGAAAATATGGCGAATAGGGATATTAAAAAGGAAGTAAAGAAAAAAAAGAAGACCGATATAGGAACCGTTCCATCACTTAAACCTATGATGGCTGAGCCTGAAGTTGTAAAAAAGCCTAAAAAGAAAGCTTAATAAAGAAGTTGATAAAATGGGTGTGCTGCAAGACATTACCAGGTACACAGGTATGAACCTCACACACCGGTAAAAGTACATCCACCATGATTTGTAAGCCTTAAATCGGACATTACTGTCCGTTTCCGGTCTTACAATCATAATAAATGTTCTTTTAACGGTGCATTATGGTTATACCTGTATACCTGGTATCTTTTCACAACACACCCATTATATTTTGGTTTATATCCTGACACCAAGACAACGCAGCTCTTCGATTGCCTGATTTAAGTTTTTGAAATGTATCGTTTTAAATCCAAAATCAGAGGCAGCTCTGACATTTGCCTCCATATCATCCAAAAATACTGCCTCTTCAGGCTGGATGCCGTACTTATTTACAAAGGCTTCAAATATTTCAGGCTCCGGTTTCACATAGCCTGTTTCATAGGATAGGATACCTCCGTCCACATATTTCAAAAAGTCAAAGTTATCCCTTGCAAAGTTAAAATTGGCCTTTCCGTAGTTGGACAATAAATATACCGGATATCCTCCCTTTTTTAAGCTGCGTATAAAATCAGAAGCATAATCATATTCCTTCACGATTTCATAGCTGTTCATAAGAAATGCCCGAATATCCTCTGCAATCTCAGGGTCCTCCTTCACAAATCCGGCAATTAAGGCCTCCTCGATTATGTCACTGCCGCTTCTGTCAATCTCTCTCCACAATATATTTTCTACCGTAGCTTTACTTAGTCTTGCTATCAGGCTATCTTCACAGCCTTTCTCTTTCAGATAGCCGGCCCAGTCAAAGCTGGCCAGTACATTGCCGATGTCAAGTATAATCGTATTAATCATAGATTTACCCTCTTTTGTTATATTCTCAAATGGATTTTTTTCGTAGCGATGTTCTCAGTAAATACCCTGTCATGCTCCACGAATACAATGGTTGGCTTATAAGCTGTTATCAGTTCCTCAATCTGCACTCTGGAAAATACATCGATAAAGTTCAACGGCTCATCCCACAAAAACAAATGTGCCGGTTCCGACAGGCTTTTTGCCAGCAGAACCTTCTTTTTCTGCCCCTGACTAAAGTCTCTGATATCCTTCTCAAACTGACCTCTCTCAAAATCCAGCTGACGCAGTACGGTCTTAAATATCGTCTCATCCAGTCCATACCTAAATGCAAAATCCTTTAAGGAGCCATCCAGATAGGAGGTATCCTGAGATACATAGGATATTTTCAGTCCCTGGGCAATAAAGACATTGCCGATATGCTTAATATCCTCACCTAAAAGCAATTTAAATAAGGTGGACTTGCCTGAGCCGTTCTTTCCCCTTACTGCCACCCTGTCACCCTCTCTTACCAGCAGGTTGATATGGGTGGCAATCTCATTGCTTCCGTATAGCAGGCTTACGTCCTCCAGCTCAATTAACCGCTTGTTATGGAAGGGCAAAATATTCATCTTCAATGAATCAGCCTGCTCGATATCTTTAAGAAGCTCTTTCTTGTCCTCTATGGCTTCCAGCTTCCTGCTTTCTATGGCCTTCGCCCTCTTCATCATCTTGGCAGCCTTATGCCCCACAAAACCTCTGTCACCTACATGGCTGCCTATTTTTGATGCTTCAATCTTATCAGACCACCCTGCTGTCCTTCTGGCTGCTGCGGATAAGGATGCAATATCCTTTTGCAGCTGCCTGTTCTTCTCCATCTCAAAATTATCCTTTAACGTCTTATTGTGATGCCACGAGGAATAGTTCCCTTTCTGTACCTCGATATTGGTTCGGTTGATAGAAAGGACATGGTCAATACATTTATCAAGGAAAGCCCTGTCATGGGATACCAGAATAAAGCCCTTCTTCGTCTGAAGATAATCCGCCAGAAGCTCTCTGCCTTCCATATCCAGATGGTTGGTAGGCTCATCAATCAGAAGAAAATTATTCTTTTTAAGAAACAAAGCGGCAAGCATAATCTTTGTTCGCTCTCCAAAGCTCAGGGTCTTAAATGCTCTTGTAAGTACGGAGTCCTCCACATTAAGCTTTCCAAGTTCCTTTAAGAGAAGCTCTTCTATTATATAACCGTCATGCTTTTGATATAATTCCTGAAGCTCCCCGTACCTCTCTATATAATTACAAACACCGGCAACCTCCGGCCCCGATTCTGTATCGGATGTCTCACTCTTTTGATGAAGTGCCAGACACCTCTCCATCTCCTTCTCCCATTGCCTGAAAGGGGCAATAATATCCTTTGCGACTTCCATCGTGATTCTGTCTTGATGCTCTATCTCAAAAGGAAAATAATCAAAACTCACCGAAGCCGTTATACTTCCCCGATATTCATACTTCCCCAGCAATAGATTCAGAAAAGTTGTCTTACCCCTCCCATTCCTTCCTATAAAGCCCAGTCTCCAGTCTGTATCAATCTGAAAGCTTACGTTTTCAAATATCATATCATAAGCCGTATCATAGCTAAAGGATAAATCATTTACTATTATTTGCGCCATCGATATCTACCTCCTTTGGGTGAATACCTTCTATAAAATTATCATGTAATTCAGTTATCTACCGGTATACCCACAGATTTCTAATTTGCCCGGCTATTTCTTTAAAGGACCACTGCTTTTCGCTTCGGGAGATACTGTTGGGGTCATTGACGGTAACCATACCATCTGAATAGCCGGTCAGAACAATAAAATGTCCGCTTGTGGTAAAATCCCCAGGCCCCATAATGCATATAACAGGATTTCCGACATTCAGATTATCTGCCACCCTCTTTTCATCCAGGGGAATCTCCGTAACATCCAGTCCAAGGGCGCGTGCCCCCTCCGACATAAAGCTCCACAGTGTCGCATTATTTTCAACATAGCCATTTTTTTCGCTGTACTGTGCCATCCAATATGGATTCATGGATGAATCTCCAAGCACCTTAACCGCCACCATTGACAAGCAGGCCGGTCCGCATCCGTTGGTTGCCATCATCTGACTGTCATACCTCAAATAGCCCCAGCGCTCGTCCCATTGAAGAAACAACGGCACTTCACCGTCTTTACTGTCTCCGGATAAATCCATATCCGTCTCCTTATCCTTTTTTTCAGGATAGTCCAGAACAAATTGCTTTGTTTCAATATTATTCAGCAGAAGATTCAATATTTCATCCGGATATTCTCCGCGGTTATGAAGAATTGTATTCAGCTCGGCATCTTCCTTCGCCAATTGTTGCAGCTGTATGGATAAATCATCTGTGAAATATACCGGCGTATCGTCCTCTTTCTTTAACGGAGATATGGAATCAGCCGCGGGGAAAGAACCTTCCCCTTCCTTAAACTTACGAAACACCACAATAACAAGGGAGAACGCAACTATAATAATTGCCAGACGGAGCATTCTCAATCGGAATCTTCTTCGTCTTAACCGCTTTCTTGCCCGGGATTTCATCCTGTTATAATTTTGCCCTCTCTCCATGTTGTACCCCATTTCTGCGAATAATTTTTTCGCATTTTTGGGCTTTATTATACCTTTTTTCCCCCTTAATAATATTTCTTTCCCTTTATTTTTTCCTTAAGAAACTCTTAATTTAGGGCAAAATGTATATATACACGCATTAAAATAACCACAAGAAATTATCTTCCTGTGGTTTGCCTGCTACAATTACACTTGCCCTATACCGGTTGAAGTATAGGCAAAATAAAATAGCTGATAACGATATACGAAGGAATGATAATTTCTTGCACGCAACAAAATAATTGATAAATTACTTTATTGCACCGAATTAAAATGCCATATAATAGCACTCTAAATCATTAAATTTTCTCTGCAAGAAATCTTAGAACATTCCATCAACCTCACTTGTATTATAATAGTTCCATATTATCACTAATCCTATACTCTGTCAACGTATGAACCGCTGCCAAATAAATTCCCAATCCGCAGGCAAAACATGATTAGCGTGTCAGGATACGATTGCCCTCTTGCATATCCATGAACAGATTAATGAACTTTAAATAATCCTGATATGAAAATAAAGCATCCAACAGCCCGGATATACTGTCTGTGCTAATCTTTCCTGTGGGAAAAGCGGGTGGTGTATGCCAATCTGGCTGCCAATTTGGCACCGCTCCAGCCGGTGAACCATCTACTGTCTTAAAAGCTGCGGACGCAGCCTGCTTACCGAGGCTAGCCTTAGCCGTGCCTGCTGTAAAATCCTGCTCCATATATTGCATAACTTTTACTACATAGTTCTGTGTTTCCTTGAAAGGAGGTATTCCACCGTATTTTTTTACATTTCCCATTCCTGCATTGTATGCTGCCAGGGCCAGCTTCGTATCACCGTCATAGCGCTTTAATAAATCTGCAATATACTTTGACCCTCCCATGATATTTTGTTCGGGGTCAAAGGAATCCGTAACTCCCAGTTCAGCCGCAGTACCCGGCATAAGCTGCATAACTCCCTGTGCCCCTGATTTAGATACTGCGTTGGGATTAAAATCAGATTCGGCTTTTCCAATAGCCTTTAACAGGTTGACCGGAACATTATATTTTTTTGAAGCCCGTTCAAATATTTCATCCAGGTCCTTGCTTTCCTCCAAATATGAAGCGAAGTCTTCTTTACCTGTCTGATTGACCTTTCCATTCCTGGTTTTTTCATATTCTGCAGACTTCATAATGTTTGAAATGCTATTGATGTTTGTCATGGTTTCCTCCTTCGTATCCTAGGGTACTTATCCGTCTGTTATCATGTTGTTATTCTCTATAATAAGGTTCTTCTTAATTCTTCATCAGACTTCATCGACAGGTAGGACGGTGCGATATCAAATACCGTCTTTGCGCCATAGCTGCCTTCTTTGTTCAGACGATATACGGCTCTCGCATATGCCAGCATGGCATTCGCCGTAAAATCAGGATTCGAATCCAGCTTCAGGCTGTATTCTATAACATGGTTATTCTCATTATTCACACCGGTCTTGCCGCTTTGAATAACAAATCCGCCATGAGAAATCTTATTATGCTTCTCGTCCAATTCTTCTTTGGAAATAAAGTGTACAATGGTATCATAATCGCTGAAATAATCCGGCATTGTCTTGATTTCCCACTCAATCCTGCCGGTATCCGCCCCTTCCTCCGCTACCACGAAGCACTCTCTAAGATGCTTTTGCCTTGTGGTAAACTCAGGCATTTCTCCGCTTCTGACTTTTTCCAGTGCCTCTTCGACAGGTATTGTATACTGCTTTGCATCAACAACACCCTCTACTCTTCGTATAGCATCCGAATGGCCCTGGCTGACACCCTTACCCCAGAAGGTATAATTCTTTCCTTCCGGCAGTACCGCCTCTGCATACAGACGATTCAGAGAAAACAATCCGGGGTCCCATCCACTGGAAATCACACAGGTCTTTTTAGACTTTACAGCCACCTGATTAACCGCTGCATAGTACTCAGGGATTTTTGCGTGGGTATCAAATCCATCCACCGTATTAAATATTGCCGCAAATTCCGGCCCCTGTACAGGCAGGTCTGATTTACTTCCTCCGCACAGAATCATTACATCTATTATATCGGTCATTTCCCTGGCTTTCTCAATATGATATGCCCGAATATTTTTTGATACGAGCTGAATTGTATCCGCATCTCTTCTGGTAAAGACCCCGACAAGCTCCATATCCTTGTTTTGGGAAATTCCAAGCTCAACACCTTTTCCCAGATTACCATATCCTACTATGCCTATTCGTATTTTCTGCATTCATGCTCCTCCTGTATACCAGCTCTTCTGATGTCAAATAAATCGTACGGTTTTATTCTGCTAATTTACATCATAATCCGAGTATATCATAAATTATTATCCGTTACAAAAATTTTTTATCAAATAATAATCATGACTACCGGCTTAGCCGGTAGTTTGTTTTGCCCCTATAAGGGGCTATTACCCGCTTGAGCCTAAAGGCTCCCTGAAAAGTTCGCCAGCCGCACTTATTTCACGGGCTAGCCCTAAAGGGCT
>JAEZXP010000034.1 GCA_023419655.1 Bacillota bacterium
AAAGAGTTATAAAAGGGAAATCCATACAGTATTATGTACCGGATGAGGTTGTGTCCTATATGAAAGAGCATCATTTATACACATAAATATATTATGTAAACTATTATACGTTAAGACAAAAATCAAGGTAATAGAAGGATGTTTTTATGGAATTGGAACCATTAAGAAAGAGTATGAAAAAGGTTTTATCTGAAAGCAGATACAGACATTCTCTGGAAGTGGAAGAGGTATGCTATGACCTTGCCCTGATTCACGGCGAAGATACCTTAAAAGCCGCTATAGCAGGAATACTTCATGATTGTGCCAAGTGTATGACGGATATGGAATTGCTGCAGGAATGTGAAAAGTATAATCTGCCGATAACACAAGTCCAGAGAAAGCAGCCGTATCTTCTTCATGCCAGTCTGGGAGCGGTATATGCAAGAGAAAAGTATGGAATCCGGGATGAAGACATTCTGAACGCAATCACATACCACACGACCGGCAGGCCGGCGATGACGAAACTTGAGAAGATTGTATACATTGCTGATTTTATTGAACCCGGCAGAAAACCAATCCCTGTTTTGGATGAGGCAAGAGAAATGGCATATCGGAATCTGGATGAAGCTGTTATATGCATCGCTGACAACAGTCTGAATTATCTAAAGGAAAAGGGAGTTATAATTGAGCCGCTAACAAAAGAGACCTATGATTATTATCTTACCAACATGATTGACGGCGAAACAATTTAAAATGAAATTGGAGGTATATATGGAGAATTCGAAAGAAATGGTAAAGCTGGTTTACGAAGCCCTTGAGGAGAAAAAAGGTGAAGATATACAGGTAATTGAGATAAAGGATATATCCGTGATTGCAGATTATTTTATTATTGCCAACGGTTCAAATTCTTTGCAGGTGGATGCTCTTGTAGATGCAGTGAAGGATAAGCTTGGAAGAGGCGGTCATGAACCGCTGCGGGTAGAGGGTGTAAGAAGTGCAGGCTGGATTCTTATGGATTACGGCGATGTTGTCGTTCATGTGTTTTCTAAGGAAGACCGGTTGTTTTATAATCTCGAAAGAATCTGGAGAGACGGTAAGACGCTTACGAAAGAGCAGCTGGGTATAGAATAATATAATTGTTAATTGTGTTCATATAATGAAGGGATATAAAAAGTATTTTGTATATTTTTAATTTTAGGTATTGACATTTAAAAAGCTCTATTGTAATATTGATTTAGCAAATTAAATATTGGCCTCACGAATTGGGCATTTTATTGAATGGTGTTATGACTGCACTTATCTTCGGATAAGTGCTTTTTTTATTGCTTCAAAGGGAGATTGTTCTTGTAAGAATTAGTGGAGGAAGGTGATTCGAATTAACGGCATAAGGCTAGAAATGAAAGGGATTAATAAAAGCTTTCCCGGTGTTCATGCTCTTAAAAATGTTGATTTTGAAATTAGGAAGGGCGAGATAATCGGATTATTGGGAGAAAACGGTGCGGGAAAATCTACGTTGATGAAGGTATTGGGCGGTGTTGAAATACCGGATTCCGGGGACATTATTTTGGAAGGGAAAAGTGTTAAAATCACAAATCCAACAGAAGCACAGAATTTAGGAATATCCTTTATTCATCAGGAATTGTCTCTGTTTCTCGATTTGGATATTGCGTCAAATATTTTTATTCAGGATTTACCGAATAAGTATAACTTTATTCTTGAAAAAGATTTACAAACCAAAACAAAGAAGGTTCTGGAGATGGTTAATCTGGAGGCACATTCACCAAAGGAATTGATTAAGAATCTTCAGATAGGGGAACGGCAGCTAATAGAAATTGCCAGATGCCTGATTATGGATACGAAGGTTCTTGTATTGGATGAGCCCACATCATCCCTGACAAAAAAGGAAGTAGAAATTCTGTTTCGGTTAATGCGGCAGTTAAAAAAGGAGGGAATTTCAATTATATTTATCTCCCATAGAATGGACGAAGTTTTTGACATTTGTGACCGAATTACGATAATGCGTGATGGTACAAAGATTTCAACCATGGAGATAGGGGATGTCACCACATCGGATGTTGTTAAGCTGATGATTGGGAGAGAACTGAATGAAATGTTTGACAGGGAATACGTAAAACCTGGAAAGGAGCTCCTGCGCATTGAAAACTTTTGCAGCCAGGAGAGATTCAAAAATATCAATTTGTCAATTCATGAAGGAGAAATTGTTGGCTTATATGGCCTGATGGGGTCCGGCCGGTCTGAAATCGTAAGGTCCATATTCAGCTTGGATAAGTTTGAAAAAGGAGATATCTATATAGAAGGCGTAAGACAGAATATCGGGCAGCCTTTGGATGCAATGGAAAGGGGTATTGGTCTGGTAACGGAGAATCGCAGAGAGGAAGGATTGATGCTTCAGCAATCGGTTAAATTTAATCTGGTTGCGGCAAATTTACCCGCGTATAAAAAGAAGCTGGGGTTCATGGACAGCATGAAAGAGACAAAGCAGTGCGAAGACAATGTGAATGAGCTGAACATTAAGACTTCCAGCTTGAAGAAATTAGTACAGCATCTTAGCGGCGGAAACCAGCAAAAGGTTGTTATAGCAAAATGGCTGAATCGAAATCCGAAGGTTCTTATGCTGGATGAGCCCACCAGAGGGGTTGATGTCGGTGCAAAACATGAGATTTATAGCATTCTATCGGAATTGGTAAAACATAATAAGGGCGTATTTATTATTTCATCCGAGTTAAATGAGATTATGGGACTGTGTGACCGGATTCTGGTTATACGCAAAGGCGAGATTGTAAAAGAATTTTATGTGAATGAATTTAGTAAGGATGAATTACTGGAAGCTTCAATGGGAGGTATAAATAATGAAATTAAAAAAGATTGACGGAAAAACAATAATAAAATTCGCATTAAACTATGGTATTTATATATTTTTATTGGTGGCTTGTTTGATTCTGACCTTAACAACCGATTCTTTCTTAACGAAAACGAATCTGGTTAATATTCTGTTACAGACTTCCATTATAGCCACGATGGCAATTGGCGTCACCTTTGTACTGATTACAGGAAACAATGATTTGTCCATGGGAAGTGTGATGGCAATTTCCAGTGCGGTAGGCGTTGGTATGATTAAGATATTGGGAATGCCATGGTGGCTTGGAATGATTGCCATGCTGGTGGTTTCCGTAGTGTTCGGAATAATTAACGGAGCACTGGTTGCATCCTTAAAGATACCTGCATTTCTTGCGACGTTATCCACACAGTTTATTGCACGGGGATTAACCTTGGTTATTTCGGGCGGCTCATCGTGGTTTAATCTTCCCAGAGCTTTTGTCGCCATAGCGGCAGGAAGCATTGCAGGCATCCCTGTTATTATCGTAACGGTATTGGTGCTGTACATTATGTTCCATCTGCGATTGAAACATACCATCTTTGGACGGAGAATCTATGCGGTGGGAAGCAGCAGGGAGTCTGCCAGGGTATCCGGTATCAATGTTAAAAAGACCATTATTCTTGCATATATACAATGCGGTTTGCTGGTCGGGATTGCGAGTATTTTGCAATCTGCCAGAATGAATTCCTTTTGGGCGGCCATGGGAACAGGTCTTGAGTTTCAGGCGATTGCAGGTGCAATTATCGGCGGAACCAGTATGTCCGGCGGTGTCGGCAAGCTTGCCGGTACCTTTGCAGGTGTTATGCTAATGGGTGTTATTAACAATGCACTAAATCTTTACGGAGTAGATGCCAATTGGCAGGAAGCAGCCCGCGGCTTCGTAATTTTAATTGCGATTGTAGTGGACGCAATCCGCCAGCGATACAGTACGGTTGAATAACCATATCCGGTTTATTCCGTTGCAGGTCAACGGATAACATAAACAAAAAACAATAATAAGGAGGTATTTATGAAAAAAATGAGAAATATGCTCAGCATCATTCTGGTACTTATTCTTGCAGTAAATCTGGCAGCATGTTCTACAGGAAAGACACAAGATACGGGTAAAAAAGCCGACCTGGGCACAGAAGTAAAAGACGATACGACTGACACTGCCCCGGAGAAACTTACATTCGGTATTTCTATGCCGCAGCTTGATAATGATGGTTTTAGAGCGAACCTGATTGGAATACAGCAGGCAGCAGAAAAGTTCGGAATTGAGATTATTACATCGGATGCAAAGAATTCAGCGGATACACAGATGCAGCAAATTGAAGACTTTATTACAAAGGGTGTGGATGCGATTGTTATGTGTCCTATCGATTCCGGTGCATTGGCAGCCGCCGTACAAAAGGCGAACACGGCTGGTATCCCTGTTTCTGCTTTTGACCGTAATGTATCGGATGGTGAGCTGGTAGGACTGGCAGAATCGGACAATAGAAAGCATGGTGAAAAAGCAGCGGAGTTAATGGCAGAGGCTGCCCAAAAGAACGGATTTGCCGTCTCTGATTTACAGGTTCTTGAGCTTCAGGGCGCAATTGCTACTTCATCCGGTCTTGAAAGGCATGAAGGCTTCGTTCAGAAGGCAGAAGAGTTAGGGCTTACGATAGTAGCCTCCCTGCCGACAGAATATAAGATGGACCTTGCGTATTCGGCAGTACTGGATGCTTTCCAGGCTAATCCTGACATCAACGCCATCTTTATTCCTAGTGATAATGCCTGCTACAGCGGTGTGGAATCAGCTCTTCGTCAATTAGACAAACTGATACCGGTTGGTGACGAAGGACACATTATCTTAACCTCTGTAGACGGCGGCCCCCAGGGACTTGAAGGAGTAAGAAATGATTTTATTGATGGAATTGCGGCACAGTCGAAGCTGCTTATGAGTGAGGAAGCAATGCTGCTGGCCTATAAAGCAGTTACGGGTGAACCAATTGAAAATTCAATTATTCGTATTCTTCCAACCCCTGTAACCAAGGAAAATGTTGAGGATGAAACGCTTTGGGCAAATGCCATCAACAAATAAGTATCCGTTATCTGACAATTCGTGTTTTAACACCTATAAGGAGGCTAGTTATATGAGAAGAAAATATGCAGTTATTACAGGTTTTATGGGAAAAATACAAGATCGTTTTGCTACATACGGGATAGAACGGGATTTTGAGTCCATGGTACAGGCGGCTTCCACTATCAAAGGATGCTCCGGTCTGGAAGTAGTCTATCCCCAGCAGGTGCAGGACCCGGTTAAAGCCAAACAGATTCTGGATAATTACGGTATGGGTGTGGCGGCCTTAAATGTGAATGTAAAAGGGGAACCGAAGTGGTTATTCGGCTCTATCAGCAGTCCAAACCGGGATACGAGAAAAGAAGCCGTACAATATATCAAAAATGGTATGGATATTGCAGCAGGCCTTGGATGTAACAAGCTTACCGTTGCATTCCTGAATGACGGCTCGGATTATCCTTTTGAATTGGACTTCGTTCGTGCATTTAATGATTCTGTAGAATGCATAAGAGAATGTGCAAAC
This sequence comes from Bacillota bacterium, assembly GCA_023419655.1. Taxonomy (GTDB): domain Bacteria; phylum Bacillota; class Clostridia; order Lachnospirales; family Lachnospiraceae; genus Mobilitalea. The sequence continues at coordinate 5,446 of JAEZXP010000034.1, forward strand.
CACCGCAAAGATATTAAATTAAGCTTGGAGTACAAGGCTTCCGAACCAAGGGTGCATTGCTTACTGAATAATGCAGGAAAGATGGGGTATTTTTGTAATACTGTCGGAGCTGACAATGTCGGTGTTACACTGGATACCGGACATGCTTTGCAGGCTTTAGAAATCATGGGTGATTCCGTAGCATTTTTAGGCACAACAAACCGTTTGTTCCATATTCATGTCAATGATAACTACCGTAACTGGGATTGGGATATGGTACCCGGAACGATTAACTTCTGGGAGTTTATTGAATTCTGCCTGTATCTGAATAAAGTCGGTTATACGGAATGGATTACGGCGGACGTATTTCCACAGAGGCATGATGCCGTACGTATTATGGAAAAGACTTTCGAATGGATGGATTATTTATTTGATATCACCGATGCCATTGAAGCAGATGCAAAGGTATTCGATATGATGAACAGCGGCTGTGATGCATTTGAAATGATGGATTATGTTCGTCAATTTGTCAAATAAATATCATCCGGAGGGATTTCTGCATGGATTATGAAGAGGTATTAACAGAGCAAATCGGGGGCGTATGCTTAATAAGAATTAACCGCCCCGACTGTAACAATAAATTAAGCATTCATTGCATGAAAACAATGAAAAGAATCCTTGAAGAGAAATCCAATGATACCTCCTGCCATAGCTTTGTTTTGGCAGGAGGGGAGGATTTCTTCTGCTCCGGCGGGGAGCTGGGAGATTTTCGTATCAAGGATACGTTAGAAATAAGAGATTTTGGTTCTGCATTTATTAATCTGCACACAGCAATAAAACATTGTCCGAAGCCGGTTATAGCCGCAGTGGAAGGCAATGCCTTCGGCGGCGGATTCAGCCTTGTGGAAGCCTGTGACCTGGCGGTGGCAGCCGATAGCGCATTGTTCGCAATTCCTGAGATATTGGATGGATTAGCTCCGGCCATGGGTCTGTCCGGCATCTTTTCGCAGATGACGAAAAAGGAGGTTATGTCCTTGGGACTTTTGGGAACGAAACTGACCGCACAGCAGGTACTTGAACATGGGATAATTAACAGTGTTGTTTCAAAGAAGGACGTGATAAATTATGCTCTTGGTCTGGGAGAATTTTTCAGGGATAAGAGCCCTGTGGCTGTCAGATTATTTAAAGAGCTATATTCGGACATGGGATTTTTAGATTATGAAAGAAGGCTGCATCTTGGGGAAGCGATGATGATTACGCTATTCAAGTCAGAGGAAGGCATGGAAGTATTACAGGCAAAGGAAGAGCAAAGAGAGCCGAAATGGAGCAAACGATAGAAGGGAGAAATCATGAAACTATTTGAACCTTTTTCTCTGGGCACGAATCTGCATCTGGGTTATACCCTTGAGGAAGCGCTTATGATGGTGAAAGAGAGCGGCATTGAATATGCAGAGCTGTCTTCTATCATCAATATGTGCGAACATATCAATCCAAAAGACATTACGCCGGAATATGCAGAGGCGATTAAGTGTCTTTTAGAAAAAACAGGTGTAAAATGTTACGCGGTATCCGGTCATCTGGACCTTACCATAGATGAGCAGCTTGAAGATTTTTTAAAGAAAATAGAATTCACCGGAAGGATTGGGGCAAAAATAATAAATACGAATTCCGGACCGATAGAAAGACTGGCAGTTTTCCATGTCAATATGCGAAAGGTTATTGAACAGGCAGAACGATGGAATGTCATTATTGGTCTGGAATCCCATGGTGATATTGTTAATACGGCAAAAGACAGCATGCATATTTTTAAAGAATACAATCATCCTCTGGTTCGTTTTAATTATGATACAGGCAATACCTTGTTCTATTGCAATGGTAATATTCGGGTAGAAGAGGATATAAAATATGGTCTGGAATACCTGTCCTATATACATTTGAAGGATATAAAAATCCGTGGAAACCAAGTGGAGTATTGTCCGATTGGCGATGGCGACGTGAATTTTGAAAAGGTATTTGATGTGTTGAAGAGCCTGGGCAAACCAATCCCATGCGGACTTGAGATACCTACCCATGTTAAGGGCGTGCTTGGGAAAATCGGACCGACAAATGTTCCGATGGCAAGGGAAGCCCTATTAAATGACGTAAAACGGTCCGTAGATTATATTCATACTCTTCTCTAATTATTTTATACCGATTAGGGGCACCGCATCATGGAGAAACAAATGAATCCATCATGCGGAGGCTCCTTTTACCATATCGTATTATTTTGGAGTGATACGGATTATTATACAAGTACTTCTATTGTGCATCGTAAATATTAATGATAAAATATGTCTAAAACCATCGAATTTTATTGAAATTGCATGATTTTTATCTGCATGGTAGTATTCAGCCTATAGTATACGTGTTCAAATAAGTATCGCAGGAGGTATTGGGATGAGACGAAAGCCGTTACGAATATTAATAGCGGAAGATGAAGCTATGATCTTATTAGGATTTATGTCATTTATAAGTGAAATGGGTCATCAGGTAATCGGGGAGGCATATGATGGGGAAAATGCAGTATGCTTAGCAAAAAAGTTAAATCCGGACCTGATAATAATGGATATAAAAATGCCTAAAGTTGACGGAATTACAGCACTTAGAAGGATTAATGACGGACAGGCCGATTTGATTCCCTGTATATTTGTAACCGCTTTCAGTGATATTGAATTAATAGAGAATGCGAAAGATGCGGGCGCTTTTAATTATCTTATTAAGCCAATTAGTTATGAAAGTCTGCGGGCAGCAATCGAAATTGCCATGGATAGATTTGAGGATTATAAGAAGGTACAGGAAGAGTTGACTGTCACAAAGCTCAATTTGCACAATCGAAAAATAATTGAAAAAGCAAAGGGCATCTTAATGGATGAATTTGATTTAAAAGAGCAAAAAGCGATGGAGTATCTTCAGAAGAAGAGCCGAAATACCAACAGGAAACTCATTGATGTAGCGAAAGATGTGATATACAGGAATCAGGCAATAAATGAATATAAAGGTTGATAGCATGGAGAATATAAAACAATTTCATATAAGTCCCATCGATATTACAGTATATTCAGGGGATGTTGCGGCTCTGGTAGGCGTTAAGGATACGGATGTAAGCAGGATTTTTAAGCGTTTCCATGATTATGACCCGATTAGCCAATTTAATAACCGCAAGGAAAAGGATTGCAAAACCCCCATCATTCAGTGCATTAAAAGTAAGAGTAACTTATTTAAGCAATATACTGCTTATGAGAATCTTCTGCTGTCAGAGAAATGCCTGTATAACTATAGTAAGAAGCAATTATATGAAACCTGCAACGAGATAAAAAAGAGGTATCGTATTTCAATCGATTTGAATAAAAGAATTAAGCATATGACAGTAAGTGAAAGAATTATCGTCGATTTAATACGTGCATATTTGCTTGATGCGGATATGCTTGTATTGGATAATTTGATTTCATTTATGGACTTTGAATATTCCAATATTTTAATTTCTATGGTACGAGATTTATGCCAGATGAATAAAATCATCCTCTATCTTACAACAAAATGGGAGGATTCAATAAAGCTGGCCTCCAAGATATTCATTGTAATGGATGATGTGAAGCTTGGACAGATGAGTGCGGAAGAGGTTAAGCGAAATCCCCAGCATCTGATTTATTTGCTTTCAGGAAGGCAGCTTGTTGAAGACAAAGACAGACACGATGAGACCAGAGAATTCCTGAATTTATTAAACACCGGTGCAGAATACCTGTCCAATAACTATGAGCTGAAGGATGCCTTGGCATATGTATCCAGTAACATTGCCGGGATTCTTCATGCGGATAAAGCTATAATCTATATAATGAATGAGGATTCACATCAGATACATACATTTACCGATAACAACCTGCAATATCTGGATGAATTATCCAAAGACTTTATAAAATACCGTATGGAGCATGATGGTCCTGCCGACGTGTTTTATTCTACTTTTGAGGATATTAATTTTATGAAATACTTCAATAACCCGGATATAGCCTGCAAGACATTGATATGTGTACCCATTTATAACAAATCCCATGTGAATGGGTTGCTGCAAATTGTATATTCCAAATATTTTGTTTATGATGAACACCATCTTCTGTATATTCGGTCCTTTTGTAAGGAGATATCAATCATACTTGAAACATCCATATTGATGGGAAATTCTGTTTTATTACAGGAAAGTAATCACAGGATAAAGAACAATCTGCAAATGATTGTGAATATTATCAGTATGCAGCAGATTTATATCAGAAAACATCAGGACTGTAATGTGAACGCCATCCTTGGTTCAATTCTTGAAAGAATAAGGAACATCGCTTCCCTGCATGAATTTCTTACAACGAGTCTTCGCGGGGACGGTTCGATTGACTTAAAAGATATCATTCTTGTGGTGATTAATTCTTTTTCATTTCAGGATGTTGAAATTGACATAAAGGTTGACGGTATATTTATACCCTATAGTAAAGCGACCTCGATATCGATGGTGATGAATGAAATCATTACGAATATATACAAATATGCTTTTGCGGGCAAAACAGATAAAACAATTTCGATTGAATGCTATTACCATCAAGACCGAAACATCCTGAAAATAAATGATAATGGTGTGGGTTTGCCCGAGAGCTTTGATATTAATCATAACTTCGGAATAGGGTATTCCATTATCAAAAGTATCGTTCAGATTGACCTTAAAGGAAGTCTCGAGGTTAAATCCAGCGAACAAGGTACTTTTGTTACAATGATTCTTCCCCCATTGATATAAATTCTCTATAAGATAATACAGATGACTGCATTATGATTGTAAAACGCCGTAACAAAAAGATGGCAGACATTATGAAAAATATGAACCGGGCGTTCACAGTTTTCATAGTATCTGCCATTTGATTCTTTATAAAATGTTTTCTATAAGAACATGCGAAATAGTCCGACAACAATTCCGAGAATCTGTAAATCGGGAACGATAATAGGCTCCATCGTATCATTCTCAGGCTGCAGGCGAAAATATCCGTTCTCCTTGTAGAAGGTCTTAACCGTAACCTCATCATCAATAAGGGCAACCACATAATCACCGTTCTTAGCGTGGGATTGTCTCTGGATAAGGACCTTGTCGCCGTTCAAAATACCGGCATTAATCATGCTTTCACC
>JAEZXP010000042.1 GCA_023419655.1 Bacillota bacterium
GCTATGGTATCATCCCTCTGGCGGATATGAATCAGGGAGGAGATTTGCTTGACCGTGTGGTTCTGATTCGAAGACAGGTCGCAATCGAGCTGGGAACGGTAGTACCCATGATTCGTTTGCGGGATAACATACAGCTTAATCCCAACCAATACATCATTAAGATTAAAGGTATACAGGTCAGTGAAGGAGAAATCCTTTTTGACCATTACATGGCTATGAATCCCGGTTATGTGGAGGAAGAGATTACGGGAATACCGACCTTTGAACCTTCTTTCCACCTGCCGGCCATATGGATAACCGAGAGCCAGAGAGAAAGAGCAGAATCCTTAGGATATACGGTTGTAGACCCTCCGTCGATTATAGCGACCCATCTTACGGAGGTAATACGAAACCACATTCATGAGCTGCTTACAAGACAGGATGTACAGAATCTTGTTAATAATATACAAGAGACAAATCAGACACTGATTACGGAGCTGGTTCCAAAGCTGCTTAGTATCGGTGAGATACAGAAGGTCCTTCAAAATCTCCTTCGGGAGCAGATATCCATAAGAGATTTGGTCAGTATTCTTGAAACCCTGGCAGATTATGCTTCTTCCACCAGAGATATTGATGTACTCACAGAATATGTCCGGCAGAATCTGAAGAGAGCGATTTCGAAGAAATATTTCCCTGATGGGGAGATGACCAGTGTGGTGACAGTTGACCCGAAGATAGAACAGGAGATTATGGATTCAATCAAGCAAACAGAACAAGGTGCTTATCTTGCTTTAGACCCTGAGACAACCAGAGAGATTATTAATTCGGTTCAGGCAGAAGTCCAGAAGCTGGAGGAGTTGGGGAAGAACCCTATTGTTATTACCTCTCCGATTGTCAGGATGTATTTTAAAAGACTGACCCAGGAATATTTTAGAGATTTAACCGTAATATCATATAATGAGATTGACTCAAATGTTGAATTGCAGTCAGTAGGGATGGTGACAGTTTAGTGATTATTAAAAAATTCCAGGCGAATACAGAGACAGAAGCCATCATGCTTGCTAAGGAGGAACTTGGCAAGGATGCGATTGTCATGAATATCAAGACGATTTCACCAAAAGGAATATACAGACTATTCAGAAAGACGCTTGTTGAGATTACGGCAGCAATTGATGACAATATTACCTATAAGAATGAGAAGGCAGCGCCTGTTAAGGCGGCGCCTGTCAGAAAACAGAATTTCCCGGATATCATCTATGATGATGAGCCGGATAAACGAATTTCGGATAGAGAGAGAGGAAAGGAATCCTCTGCCATCGAAGAGAAGCTGAATAATTTGCAAAGCCTTATTGAGAAGCAGATGGTTGAAAAGGAAGACAGCGATAAATCAGGTGAAAAGAATAAAGAGGTGAATAAGAACCTGGCCGGCATACAGCTTATATACAATCAGCTTATCGTTAATGAGGTGGATGAAAAGTATGCCAATCAGATAATCAGTGAAATAGAAGGAACCTTAAAAAAGGATGCCTCTATGGATAATATCCTGTCCAGTATCTATCAAAAGATTGTTCTGAAACTGGGACAGCCTAAAACCATCAATATAAAAAATAACGGACCGAAGTTTATATTTTTTATAGGTCCTACCGGCGTTGGCAAGACGACGACAATTGCTAAGATTGCCTCAAAATATAAAGTGGAAGAAAAGGCGAAGGTTGCATTTCTTACCGCGGATACCTATCGTATTGCTGCCGTAGAGCAGCTTAGAACCTATGCCAATATCCTTGGCATACCGCTTAAGGTGGTATATAATGTAGATGAGATTGAACAGTCAAGGAAAGAGTTTGCGGATTTTGATGTTGTATTTGTAGACACGGCAGGCCGCTCTCATAAAAACAAACAACAGAGAGATGAGATTGAAGAGCTGATTAAGGCTGTTCCCGAGAATGAGCGGGAAATTTATCTTGTACTTAGTGCTACGACAAAATACCGTGATTTAATGGCAATTACAGAGGCGTACGCTGAGATAACCGGCTATAGTCTGATTTTTACAAAGCTGGATGAGACAGGGACGGTAGGGAATATATTTAATATCAGAATGCTGACAAATGCACCTCTTTCTTATGCTACATTCGGACAGGATGTACCGGATGATATTGACAGAATTGACCCGCAAAGCATAGCGAAACAGCTGCTAAGGGGGCATTGACATGGATCAGGCTTATAAGTTAAGAGAGATTGTTAAGGAGCAAAACCTTAAGAGGCATACCTCAAGGCACACCTCGAGGGTGATTACAGTTACCAGCGGCAAGGGAGGAGTCGGCAAATCCAGTATTTCTGTTAATCTGGCAATCGCCTTAAGCCGTCTTGGAAAAAAGGTCGTCATTCTGGATGCTGATTTTGGTTTAGCGAATATAGAGGTTATGCTGGGAATACGTCCCGTACATAGTCTGGCAGATTTGATATTCAGAGGCAAGAGTCTATCGGACATCATTACCCCGGGACCGGAGAATGTCGGGTTCATATCCGGAGGTTCGGGAATTCAGGAACTGACGAATCTGACGAAGGACCAGATTGTATATCTGATAAGAAAGTTAGTGGAGCTTGACCAGACGGCAGATATTGTGATTGTAGATACGGGAGCGGGAATTTCGGATTCTGTATTGGAATTTGTAACAGCCAGCTCGGAGGTGCTTTTAGTGGCAACGCCGGAGCCCACATCCATAACGGATGCCTATGCCCTGTTAAAGATATTGAATAAAAAATCTGATTTTTCTGCCTCTGATACGGTTATTAAAATGATAGCAAATCGTGTAACACCGGATGAAAACGGGGAAGACATCTTTGAAAAGTTAAGTGTTGTCGTTACAAGATTCCTAAAGCTTAAGCTGGAGTACATGGGACAGATACCGGTGGATAATGATGTGTCAAAGGCTGTTATGAAACAAAAACCGGCAATATGCTGCTATCCTAACTCTCATTTTTCAAAAATTATAACAAGCTTTGCAAAGCAGTTATGCGATACGGAGCCTGATATCAGGCAAGACAAGAAAGGGATTGCACAATTGTTCTCCAATCTTTTAAAGTCTAGAATAAGATAGTTAGGAGGCTTCTATGCTGAGTGAGATTGTCAATATAGGGGATAAAATTGAATTAAAGCAGCTAGACAACAGAGGTGAGCTGATGAAGTCATCCAAAACTTATGTGAGTCAGATGATTGACTATGTTGAGGATAATATCATAACGATTGCTACGCCTATAAAGAATGGAGTAACCGTTATTTTAGAAAGGGAAGCGAGCTACAGGCTTTACTTTTATACCAATAAAGGCTTATATCAATGTGACTGTACAATGCTTCAGACATATCGCGAGAATAATATGGGTCTTGCAGCCGTAAAGATAATCTCAGACCCTAAAAAGATACAGAGAAGACAGTACTACCGCCTTGAATGTGTCCAGGAGATACAATACAGGGTTGTAACCGAAGAAGAACGGCGGCTTGAAGAGAGGCTTGCGAATGGGAAATTTGCAGATTCCGATGAAAAGGCAGAGATTAGCAAGAAGCTGTCTGACTTTAATAAAAAGTGGAACTATGGGTCCATCATTGATTTAAGCGGAGGAGGCTGCCGGTTTAATTCAGATGAACAGTTAAAGCCGGGAGACAGGATACGAATCCGATTGGAACTGATGACGAAAAAAGGATTAAAAAAACTGGACATTTTTGCAGATACCATTTCATCGTTGAAAATAATTGACCGCGTCGGATATTATGAACATCGTGCGGAATTTTATAATATAACAGAAAAGGACAGGGAAGATTTAATCAAATATATCTTTGAACAGGAACGAAGGCTCAGAAAAAATGATAAAAAATGATAAAAATATTTTGATAATAGATGACTCTGCACTTATGAGAAGGGTAATCTCTGATATAATAGAAACTGACAGGAGATTTCATGTTATAGGTGCAGCTGTTAACGGGCTTGCCGGTCTTAGTATGCTGCATGAAAATGCAGGCAAGGTAGATGCCGTGCTTTTGGACATCAATATGCCCGTAATGAATGGCATCGAGTTTTTGGAAGAAATAAAAAAACGAAATATACATACTGCCGTTATTGTAGTCAGTGCGGTAACGACGAAGGATGCCAAAGAAACAATACTTGCTTTGGAGTTAGGTGCATTTGATTTTATTACAAAGCCGGATGGATTAGAAGAGCTTAAAAGCAACAGCTTTTCGGAGAAGCTTATTCATTGTCTCACAGCGGCTACAAAGCTTAGAATCGCGAAACCTCAAAGGCTTGTAATAACAGAGCAGCCTGCTTTTCAGGCAGAAGAGGAAGAAAAACTGCCTCCTTCCATCAAGAAAAGACACAGGGGACCGGATAGATTGAAGGATAAGCTTGTTGCAATCGCTTGTTCAACAGGAGGCCCCAAGGCTCTGAATACCATTATCCCCAGTCTTCCCAAGGCGCTGAATGCAGGTGTTGTTATCGTACAGCATATGCCGGAAGGCTTTACCAAATCCCTTGCGGAAAGATTAAATTCAATCAGTCAGATATCCGTAAAGGAAGCAGAGGACGGTGAGCTTTTGAAAAAGGGATGGGTATATATTGCCAGAGGCGGAATGCAGCTGCGGGTGGCGAAGGATGGGCAGGGAAACCATATCCTGAGGCTTACGAAGGAAGAGCCCCGGGCAGGACTTATGCCCTGTGCGGATGTGCTTTATGAATCCTTGGCAGACAGCAATTATAGTGAAATCACCTGTGTTGTTCTTACCGGTATGGGCGGAGATGGCTCCGCCGGAATTACCAGATTAAATAAAGATAAAAATATTCATGTGATAGCTCAGGATAGGAAAACCAGCGCTATATACGGAATGCCTAAAATGATTAAAGCGACAGGGCTGGTTGATGAAGTAGTACCGCTTAATGAGGTTTCTGATGCTATCACAAAGAATGTGGGGGTGCAGTGATATGATGGATGTAAGTCAATACCTGGAAATTTTTATTGAAGAGACAAAGGAGCATCTGCAGAGTCTGAATGAGCATATTCTGGTTCTGGAAAAAGAGCCTGAGAATGAAGCGACGATTAATGAGATATTCCGTGCTGCCCATTCCTTAAAAGGAATGGCAGGAACTATGGGATATAAAAAGATGCAGCATTTGACCCATGATATGGAGAATGTGTTTTCTGAAATCCGAAATGGGAAAATGAAAGTAAATTCGAAGCTGGTCGATGTCCTGTTCAAGGGACTGGATGCTTTGGAGTCTTTTCTTGCCAATATTCAGGCGGACGGTACGGAAGGTGAGCAGGACTGTGAGGATATCATCAGGGATTTAAACGATTTTTTAAATGGCGGAGCAGGCAGCAGCGTATCCGAGGCCGCAGCAAAACCCTCAGCAGGGGAAGCTGTAATGGCGGCTAATCCCAATGGTGAAAAGCAAAAATTCAGAAATCTGAAGATATGGGATCATGAGAAGAAGGCAATTGCCAAAGCGGCGTCGCTTAACCTGAATGTAGTGGGTCTGACGATTTACATACAGGAATATTGTGTTCTCAAGGGTGCAAGGGCTTTCATGGTGAACAGAACGCTGGAAGACCATGGTGAAATTATCAAGCTGGACCCCAGTGCACAGGACCTTGAGGATGAAAAATATGATTTTGATTATTCTGCATATGTGATTACCCGGGAAACTCCTGAGCAGCTGATAAAGCAGGTTATGGATGTATCCGAGGTTAAGGAAGTGGTTGCAGACTATGTCCGTCTGGATGAGGATGAGCTTAACAAATACCTGGATTTGATTAAACAGGAGGAAGCGGTTGCATCCGCACCGAAGTTTGCGCCTGATTCGGAATCCCTTAAAGCGGGAACCGCGGCCGCAGCAAAACATCAGCCTGCCAAACCTGTGGCAAACCGGTCGGTTCGTGTTGATATTGAGAAATTAGACGTGTTAATGAATCTGGTGAGCGAGCTTATTATTGCAAAGAACAGCCTGGCATCCTCCAGTGATTCCTTACGAAATCAATTGGAAGCTGAATTCTATGATCAGATAGAATATCTGGAAAGAGTTACAACGAATCTTCATGAATCGGTTATGAAGGTCAGAATGGTTCCTATCGAGAGTGTTGTAAACCGCTTCCCGAGAATGATACGGGACTTGTCAAAGAGCCTGAATAAGCAGATGGAGCTTTATATGACCGGTGAAGAGACAGAGCTTGACCGTACAGTTATAGACGAGATTGGTGATCCTTTGATGCATTTGCTCCGTAATGCGGCGGACCATGGCTTGGAAAGCAGCGAAGAAAGACAGAGAATGGGCAAGAATCCGGTTGGTTCCATCTATCTGGATGCCTATCATGATGGGAATAATGTGGTGATAGAGGTCAGAGATGACGGCGGCGGTATCAATGTCGAAAAGATAAAGTCAAAGGCAATACAAAAAGGCACGATAACCGAGGAGCAGGCGGGCAGAATGACCGATAAGGATATTATTGATATCCTGTTCATGCCAAGCTTCTCTACTGCGGAGCAGGTTACCGACGTATCAGGAAGAGGAGTAGGTCTTGATGTTGTTAAGACGAAGATAGAAGCCCTTGGCGGAGACATAGAAGCCAAGACCAGGCTTGGAATGGGTTCGAATTTTATTATCCGGCTTCCTCTTACACTGGCTATTATACAATCCCTAATGGTCAAGATATCTTCCGAAAAATTCGCACTTCCTCTTGGTAATATTCAGACTGTAGAGAATATAGCCACTACAGAGATTAAGAAAGTCAGTGAAAAGGAGGTTCTAAATCTTAGAGGTGACGTAATACCTATCATACGGCTTGGAGAGCTTCTTGATTGTGAACAGGGTGATGAACCGGACGAGCTTACCGTTGTTGTGGTTAAAAAAGGTGAGAGATTAGCGGGAATCGTTGTAGATGAGCTTATAGGACAGCAGGAAATCGTTATTAAGTCCATCGGCAAATACATAAAGAGTCATAAGGTTATAAGCGGAGCAACAATACTTGGTAATGGAGAGGTCGCATTAATCCTTGATGTAAATACATTGATTTAATCTGCGGATAGGCCCTGCTTATTTATAATTATTATATGGAGGTAAAAATATGGAGGCGGTTCATTCAAAGCAATATATTGATGTAAGACTGGGTGAGGATTTATACGGCATCGAGATAAAATATATTGATAATATTATTGTAATGCATAATATTACAAGAGTACCGAAGTCACAGCCGTATTTTCTCGGCATCATTAATCTGAGAGGTGAGATTATTCCTGTAATGAGTCTGAAAAGAAAGCTGGCTCTTGGGGAGGATGAATTTACATCAAAGACAAGAATCATGATTCTAAAACCGGAGCCGCAGGCTGCACCGGTAGGAATCATTGTAGATGAGGTAAATGAAGTGATTACCTTGAATCATGATGATGTGAAGCGGATGACTTACGATGAAAAAGACAGCAAAGCCAGTTATAGTGCAGGAATTGGTAAATTCGGCAATGAGCTTATAAATATATTGAACATTCCGGAGATAATAGGTGACAAGGATGAATAATCGTTCTTAAATATCTGGGGAGGTGCATGGATGTCAGAAATAAATTTAAACGGAATTAATAATATGCAGTATGATGTACTTCGCGAAATCGGAAATATCGGAGCAGGAAATGCAACGACAGCACTTTCTCAAATGATAAATTCAAGGATTGAGATGAATGTACCGAAGGTAGAGCTGCTAGAGTTTAAAGAGCTTTCAGATATAGTCGGCGGAGCAGAAAAGATTGTTATCGGTATATTGTTTGCCATCTCAGGAGATATTGACGGAATGATGATGTTCATGCTGGATAAGGAGGCAGGAGGGCATCTTGTTGACCTTCTTCTGGGGAATTATGAAAAGCAGAAAGATGATGACAGTACGGAATTTAGTGAAATGGAGCTTTCTGCACTGAATGAAATCGGAAATATCATATCGGGAGCATATTTATCATCGTTATCCTCCCTGACGAGATTAACCATAGCCCCCAGCATACCATATATGGCTATCGATATGGCAGGAGCAATCTTAAGCGTACCGGCTATTGAATTCGGAAAAATTGGCGATAGAGCCCTTTTGATTGAGACGGAATTTGGTGATAAGGATAATTCAGTTAACGGTTATTTTATACTGATACCGACACTGGATTCGTATGCGGCTATTTTAAAATCATTGGGGCTATAGGGTGGATAAATGAACAATATGATAAAGGTAGGCATGGCCGATGGCAATGTATGCAGGCCGCCGGATGGAGTAACAACACTGGGACTTGGTTCCTGTGTCGGAATCGTGCTGTATGATCCTGTTAAGAAGATTGCCGGATTGGTGCATATCATGCTTCCGGATAGTAAGAAGATTATTAATAACGCAAATAAATATAAGTTTGCTGATACGGGAATTGACATGCTCATTCTGGAGATGACAAAGTTAGGTGCGGTTTCTAAAAACCTTGTTGCAAAAATAGCCGGGGGAGCACAGATGTTTAGCTTTAGCAATAATCTTGAGATGATGCGCATCGGTGAACGCAATGTGGAGGCTACGAAGGAAAAGCTGAAAGAGTTGAGGATTCCTTTAGTGTCCGAGGATACCGGTGCGAACTATGGTAGGACGATAGAGTTCTATCCGGAGACAGGGTTGCTGCATATCCGCTCCGTTGGTAAGCCTACAAAGATTATTTAGATAAAGTTCCAGACGATGAAGAAAGGCGGGTTATTTGAATGCGTGAAAGATTTATACCTGCACTGATTACGCTGATAGCAGGAGCTGTAACCTGTATTATTGATATATATCGCAAGGCTGATTTATTGTCCAGTCTTAAACGGCTTTTGCTGGTTCTTGTTATCTTTTATATGATAGGCTTGGCAGCGAAAGCAATTATAAATAGAGTTACCCGCGTAGAGCCTCAAAATGAATCGGAAGCTGCGGAAAATGAATCAGGAGACAGTGCCGAGAGCGATGATGCAGAACCGGATAAGCCGGAAGATAAATATGGTATATCCGAATAAACCAAACACAAGTGATAGGAATATTTCAAGTCAATGATTTAGGCGTAAGCAAAGGGAGTATTGTATGAATACGCAAGAGAGGCAGAAGCT
>JAEZXP010000058.1 GCA_023419655.1 Bacillota bacterium
TACCAGACGGGCAAAGCCATACTAAAGCTTTTGCAGGATTCCAGCCGCAAGTCAGGAATGACAGTCATCATTATCACGCATAACATGGCATTGACGGCCATGGCGGACCGTGTTATCCGGGTGAAAAACGGACAGATTTCAGAGGTCCGTATCAATGAGAATGTGATACCTGTGGAAGAAATTGAATGGTAGGAGGCTGTCATGAAGCGGACTTTTCGTAAGAATATTTTTCGCACAATTAAAAAAAGTATGGGCCGGTACTTGGCAATTTTTACTATCATTGCCTTGGGTGTGGGCTTTTTCTGCGGTCTAAAGGCCTCCAAGCCATCCATGATAAAAACGGCTCAGGATTACCTGCAGGAAGGAAAGCTTTATGATTACCGGCTGATTTCCACCTGGGGAATAGAAGAAAAAGAGCTTGAAGAACTTAAGGAGATGGACGGCGTAACCGACGTGGAGGGAGCGGTATGGGAGGATTTTATTTACCGCAATGAAGCAGATGAAGAACATATATTGAAGGCTCTTTCCATTACAGAGAACATGAATCTTTTAACGGTGGCAGCAGGAGAGCTGCCGAAGGAGGCCGATGAATGTGTGTTGGATGTTTATTTTGCTTCCGAGGATATGATTGGCAAGGAGATTCGGATTTCCGGCGAGAATACAGAGGAAATCAAAAACAGTTTCCAGTATGATACGTATAAAGTGACCGGAATTGTTCATTCCCCGCTCTACATAAATCCGGAGCGTGGAACTACCACGGTGGGGAGTGGAAGAGTTTCGGGTTATGTATATATCCCTTTAGAGGGTTTTTCTTATGATTATTTTAAAGAAGCCTATATGCTGACAGATACACAGGGGAAGGCTTTTACGGATGCCTATGAGGACAGTATTAATTCCCGCAGGGACGGCATGAAGGAGAGTGCCTCAGAAGTTTTCTATAGCCGTTTTGAAAAAGAGATGGCAGAAGCCAACCAGAAGATGGAAGATGCCCGCAGAGAGCTGAAAGAAAAAACGGACGATGCAAAAGCAGAGTTACGGACTGCCAAGGCAGAGTTAGAAGATGGTGAGCGAAAGATTGCAGAAGGAAAACAGGAAATTGCCGATTCCGGACAGAGGCTTTCAGATAGTAAGGCAGAGCTTGAGGATGGGGCGGCAGCCCTGGCAGAAGGTGAAGAGAAGTATAATCAGGCTTTGGCGGATTATCAGGCAGGTCGGACGCAATATGAAGCAGGTGCGGCAATACTGGAGCAAAATAGAGGTCAGTATGAACAGGCCGGGGAACAGTTACAATATCTGGTATCCTTGGGTGCCGATGAAACAGACGAAACCTATCGCATGCTCTCCCAGAGTATCGCTGACTTTGAAGTGAACGAACAACAGTTAGCTCAGGTTAAGCAAGAATTGGATTTTGGAAAGCAGGAGTTGGATGCCACCCAGGCACAGCTGGAAGCCAGCCGTGTTCAGATTCAGTCGGGCAGAAAGCAGATTGAAGAAGGCAGGGCAAAGCTTTATGAGGCGGAAGCGGAGCTTGCAAAAAAGGAAGAGGAACTGGCAGATGGCTGGAAGAAGTATGAGGATGGGTTAAAAGAGCTGGAAGAAGAAACCAGCCGGGCAGAAACGGAAATCGCCGATGCCCGAAAGGAAGTGGATGCACTTGAGGCACCGGAGATTTATGTGCTGGAGAGAGGAAGCAATGTCGGATATGCCAGCTATGAAAGTGATGTCAGCATTGTGGAAGGGATTGCCAGGGTTTTTCCTGTCTTCTTCTTTTTGATTGCAGCGCTTATATGTTCGACTACGATGACCAGAATGGTGGATGATGAACGCACTCAGATTGGAACGCTGCGGGCGCTGGGCTATACGAAGGGAGCCATTCTTTTTAAGTATTTGGTTTATTCGGGAAGTGCAGCCGGCCTTGGGGCGGCTTTGGGCTACTTTGCCGGAGTGCGTCTGTTTCCAAGGGCCATTTGGGCGGCTTATGGGATTTTATACGGCTTTGCAGAGATTACGATTGTAGACAATATCCCGATGTTTTTGATTTCTCTGGCTGTGGCACTGCTTTGTTCTATGGGAACGACTTTTGCAGCCTGCCGCCTGGAGCTTGGCCGTACCCCGGCAGATTTAATACGTCCTAAGGCCCCCGCGGCAGGGAAACGGATTTTGCTGGAGCGGGTTCCGTGGATATGGAAACATATGAAGTTTTTGCATAAGGTGTCGGCAAGGAATATATTCCGCTTCAAAAAACGTATGATTATGATGATTTTGGGTATCTCCGGCTGCACAGCGCTGGTGGTGGCCGGTTTTGGTGTGAATGACTCTGTCAAAGGGATTGTGGACAATCAACATGACCATATATTAAAATATGATATCAATGCCGCATATACCGAAGAAGTGAACTCAGATATACTTAATAAAATAGATGAAGAGGCAGGCCCGGATATTGAGAAAAAGACGGTCTTGTTAGAAACCTCTGCCGATGTCCTTTATAGCAAAGGGGAAAAGAACGCGGTTGTGATGGTTTCTGAAAATGATTCCATCCGGCAATGTGTAGATTTTCATCAGGACGGCAGACAGCTTTCACTTCCGGGTAAGGGGGAAGTTCTGATTGATAACCGCCTGGCGAATCTTTTAAATGTAAAAACAGGGGATAGGATAACCTTAAAGGCGGGTGGAGAAGAGCTTAAGCCATTAAAGATTAGCGGAATCTTTGAAAATTATGCCTATTATTACGTTTATGCAAGTGCAGAGACATATGAGGAATATTTTCATGAGGACTTTTCACCGAAGAGTATTTATCTTACCTTGAAGGAGGGAGCGGACGAATATAAGCTTGGCTCTTATCTTTCCAATATGGAGACCGCTGCGAACGTCACCATTGTTTCCGAAATTCGTTCCCGTGTGGGGAATATGTTAAACAGCATGAACTATATTGTGGCTCTCATCATTGGCTGTGCCGGTGTGCTGGCTTTTGTCGTTTTGTTTAACCTGGGAAATATCAATATATCTGAACGGGTGAGAGAAATTGCCACCCTTAAGGTATTGGGCTTTTATCCCAGAGAGACCAGTTCGTATGTATTCCGGGAAAACATGGTGCTATCCATGATGGGAATGGTCCTCGGCCTGCCTTTAGGCGTTCTTTTTCACCATTTTATTATACAGCAAATAAAAATTGATATGGTATCTTTCCGTATTTATATCCGTCCGGTCAGCTTTCTTTTTTCGGTTCTGACGGTTTTGTGCTTTACGGTATTCGTAGATTTGATGATGAGAAGAAAGATAGAAGGAATTCACATGGCGGAATCCTTGAAATCTATTGACTAATCATACGGGATATTATCGGCGTCTAATGGTGAATTTTGGAGACTTATTAAAGTTTTTAAAATAACCTTTGAAAATAACGGAAAATAAGATATAATATAATAGAGTATGTTTAAGTTGGACAAAATTGGAAGAGAATATAGAGAGAAGAAAAATAAAACTTATTACGATAAATACAAAAAATAATTATGAGAGATAGAACCGTTATATTCGGGGTATAGGAAAGGAGTTTCATTATGTTGGGCACCGATATTGGAATTGATTTGGGGACAGCGAGTGTATTAGTTTATATAAAGGGAAAAGGAGTTGTACTTAAAGAGCCGTCAGTAGTGGCTTTTGACAGAGATACGAATAAGATTAAGGCTATTGGGGAAGAAGCCAGATTGATGCTTGGCCGAACCCCCGGTAATATTGTTGCTGTAAGGCCCTTGAGACAGGGTGTGATTTCTGACTATACCGTTACAGAGAAGATGCTGAAATACTTTATTCAAAAAGCCGTCGGAAAGCAACGGTTCAGAAAGCCAAGAATCAGCGTATGTGTACCCAGCGGTGTAACAGAGGTTGAGAAGAAGGCGGTTGAGGATGCTACGTATCAGGCAGGTGCCAGAGAAGTAGCAATTATAGAAGAGCCTATCGCAGCAGCTATCGGTGCAGGTATTGATATTTCAAGACCTTGCGGTAATATGATTGTGGATGTCGGCGGAGGAACCACGGATATAGCCGTTATTTCTCTGGGCGGTACGGTAGTAAGCACATCGGTTAAGATAGCCGGAGATGATTTTGACGATGCGATTATACGATATATGAGAAAGAAGCATAATCTTTTAATTGGTGAAAGAACAGCAGAGGATATTAAGATTAAGATAGGTTCTGCATACCGCAGACCGGAATCCGTATCGATGGAAGTGAGAGGCAGAAACCTGGTTACAGGACTTCCTAAGACCATCGCAGTAACTTCCGAGGAGACGGAAGAAGCTTTAAGAGAGACGACAGCTCAGATTGTAGAGGCTGTTCACAGTGTTCTTGAAAAGACTCCGCCTGAATTGGCTGCGGATATAGCGGACAGAGGCATTGTATTAACCGGCGGAGGCTGCCTGTTATACGGTTTGGAAGAGCTTATTGAAGAGAAGACCGGAATTACAACCATGACTTCGGAAGACCCCATGACAGCAGTTGCCATCGGAACAGGTAAATTCGTAGAATTCTTAAGCGGAAGAAGAGATTAATTTTAACAGACAAAAGATAATAGGCAAAGGAGCTGAGACAAATGGTTAGAGGGCTATTTACAGCATATACCGGAATGGCGAATGAGCAAAAGAGACTGGACATTATCGCCAATAATCTGGCGAATGCAGCGACAGTGGGATATAAGGAAGAGAATGTAACCAATCAGGCATTTGACAATCTTCTGACAATTAAAATTCGAGATGATTCGGAAATGTACAATGACAGGTCTATCGGAAGAATGAGCCTGGGTGTTAAGCTGGGAGAGGCCTATACAAACCATACGCAGGGTTCCTTAAGGCAGACAGGCAGTACCTATAATATGGCATTAGAGGGTAAAGGTTTTTTTGCGATGGCGGTTACGGACAGAGCAGGAAATGTCGATATAAAATATACACGAAATGGTAGCTTTACCATGACAAGGGATGGTCATATCGTGGACACGGATGGAAATCGCCTGATGGGAGAAAGCGGAGAGATAATTATTCCTATCGATGCGGCAGATGTGGCGGTGGATGCATCGGGTGCAATCTATGCGGATGGGAATTATATTGATACCGTTATGATTGCAGATTTTGAAGACTATAACTATCTTCTTAAAGCAGGTGATACAATATATGAAGCGGTAGATGGGGCACAGATTATACCATCCGCAGCCAATGTACTCCAGGGCTACACGGAGCAATCCAACGTGAATGTGGTATCTGAAATGGTGGAGATGATTGCTGTTACCAGGGCATATGAGGCCAATCAGAAGGTCATTCAATCCATTGATAAGACACTTGAACTTGCCGCTAATTCTGTTGGAAAAGTATAATATCGGCAGATATTATACCAAGCGCCGACCGGAGGGAGTGCGCATAACTGGCACGAAGTGCCAATACCATATGAGCTTGCGAATATGGTATAACGCCAGGATTAGGGCTTAACTTAGGAGGAAAATGATATGATGAGATCCTTATGGACGGCAGCGTCCGGTATGACAGCACAGCAGTCAAATGTAGACATTATATCCAATAACCTGTCTAATATTAATACGACAGGCTATAAGAGGGAAGCAGCAGAATTCAAATCCTTATTATATCAGACGATACAGGAGAATTCCTATGATAATAATGGAGAACCCAAACCCACAGGAATTCAGGTAGGCCTTGGCGTACGAAATTCAGCAGTATCTTCCCTTTATACGCAGGGGACATTGATTGAGACAGGCAATGATTTGGACTTTGCGATACAAGGAAAGGGATTCTTTATGGTAAGAACCCGGGACGGCAGTATCGGATATACCAGAAATGGTTCATTTGGTCTGGCGAATGGTGTGGAAGGATTGACAATCGCTAATTCTGACGGAAATCCGCTTCTTGATACGACCGGTTCACCAATTGTAATTGAAGACGGATATAATCCGTCAAAGATAAAGATTAGTGATTATGGCGAGTTATTTTATACAGATGAGAATAATGTAGATGTGACAATGGGTATTACAATCGGCTTAGCTCAATTTAACAATCCCGGTGGGCTTGAGAAGACCTCCGGAAGTTTGCTTAAGGAGACAGAGGCCTCCGGTATGCCCAGATTGGAATCCGATGATTTTATGCTGGAGAAGAGCAAGCTGAAACAAAGATATCTGGAAGGCTCCAATGTTCAGGCTGTAGATGAAATTGTTAATCTGATTGTTGCACAGAGAGCCTATGAGATGAATTCTAAAGTTATTACTGCTGCCGACCAGATGCTGCAGCAGGCGAATAATCTAAGATAAAGGCTTCTTAATTTATTATAGACGCTGAAAGGCTGTTAAACATAGTTAAGAAGGGAGCAGCGAACAAATGAGTATAAATATCGGAGCAAATTCACCGTATCTTATGGGTGGTATAACAGCAGATAAATCCAGAGAGACGCTTCTTGAAGACAAATTAAAGAATATGCCTGCAACCGATGAGGAATTGATGGAGGTATGTAAAAGTTTCGAAGCGTATTTCCTGGAGCAGGCGATGAAGGGAATGGAAAAAACCATACCCTATGAGGGAAGAAAAAGTCCCTATCTTGAACAATTTGGAGATATGCTCTATCAGGAGTATGCCAAAAGTGCCACGGAGAATCAGGGAATAGGGCTGGCACAGATGCTGTATGAGTCCATGAAAAGAAACAGTGTAGATATATAATAAATCGTTGTCAAATAATAAGACTCTTACAATGTCATTTTAAACATATAGCTCGCCATGGGTTATCGTTTGGAATGACATTTTATTATGCCGGAGGGGAGGTAATGCTGTGGCTCAGACAGTGGAAGGATATATTGAAAAGATAGTTTTTCGTAATGATGAGAATGGTTACACGGTTTTTAGCCTTGTCCATGATGAATCTGAGCTTACCTGTGTAGGATATCTTACCGTGATAAATGAAGGGGAGTTTATTCTGGCTACGGGAAGCTTTACACAGCACCCTGTATACGGAGAACAGTTTTTGATGGAAGGCTATGAGGTCAAAGAGCCGGAGGATGCATATTCGATAGAGGTCTATCTAAGCTCCGGTGCCATTAAGGGTGTCGGAAAGGCTCTGGCATCCAGAATTGTAAAAAAGTTCGGTGACAGTACCTTTCGCATCATTGTGGAGGAACCGGACAGATTATCCCAGGTGAAGGGTATAAGCGAGCGTATGGCGATTGAAATATACCGGCAGTTTGAGGAAAAAAGGGATATGAGAAATGCCATGATGTTCCTGCAAAAGTATAATATTACTGGAAATCTGGCAGTGAAGATTTTTCAGGAATACGGCCAGAGGATGTATGATATCCTCAGGGAAAATCCTTACCGGCTGGCGGAGGACATCAGTGGAATAGGCTTTAAGATAGCAGATGATATTGCAGGAAGAGTGGGGATTGAGCCAAATTCAGACTACCGGATTAAGGCGGGAATACTCTATGTACTGCTGCAATCGAATAGTGAAGGGCATGTATACCTCCCGGAGAATGAGCTGATATTCAGAGCAAAGAATCTCCTGCTGGCGGAGGATGAAGCAATACGTCGTCAAATCATGGAATTAAGTATAGAAAAGAAAATAGTGCGGGCAGAAAGCAAGGATGAGAATCTGGTATATTCAGCAGTGTTCTACTATATGGAGCTTAATGTTGCCAGAATGCTTCATGATTTGAATATAAAATATGATTATGACAAGACTAATCTGCAGAACCGGTTGCAGCAGATTGAAAATATTACGGGAACCATTCTGGATGAACAGCAAAGAACCGCGGTAAGGGAAGCGGTAAATAACGGATTATTAATTATTACCGGAGGTCCGGGCACAGGGAAAACTACCACAATCAATGCGATTATAAAGGTGTTTGAAGCAGAAGGGCTCGACATCCTTCTTGCCGCCCCCACGGGAAGAGCGGCCAAAAGGATGAGCGAAACCACAGGATATGAGGCAAAGACCATTCACAGGATGCTGGAGCTTAGTAAATTAACACAGGGTGATGGCAACAATTACAGCTTTGAACGGAATGAGACGAATCCGCTGGAGACGGACGTACTGATTATCGATGAGATGTCGATGGTGGATATCAGCCTTATGAATGCGCTGCTTAAGGCCGTTTCGGTAGGAACCAGATTGATTTTAGTGGGAGATGTAAACCAGCTTCCCAGCGTTGGGCCGGGAAATGTATTAAAGGACATCATCAATTCCCACTGCTTTAACGTGGTTATGCTGACGAAGATATTCAGGCAGGCAGCAGGCAGTGATATTATTGTTAACGCGCATAAGATTAATGATGGTGAGCAGATTGACCTTGACAATAAGAGCATGGATTTCTTTATACTAAAAAGAAATGAATCGGATATTATCACGGCCGTGATGATTAATCTTATTAAAAATAAGCTGCCGGGATATGTTAAGGCAACGCCCTTTGATATTCAGGTATTGACGCCGATGAGAAAGGGAGAGCTGGGGGTGGAAAGACTTAATAAGGTCCTTCAAGCGGCACTTAATCCTCCTTCTCAGGATAAGCGGGAAAAGGAATACCATCAGGGGGTATTTCGTGAGGGTGATAAGGTCATGCAGATTAAGAACAATTATCAGCTGGCCTGGGAGATAAAGAGCAGCCATGGCATAACGACACAATCCGGTGCAGGTGTATTTAACGGTGACGGGGGAGTGATTAAAGAAATCAATTTGTTTTCGGAGCATTTGGTAGTAGAGTTTGATGATAACAGGCTGGTCGATTACAGCTTCAGCCAGTTGGATGAGATAGAGCTGGCATATGCCGTGACAATCCACAAATCCCAGGGAAGTGAGTATCCTGCGGTTATTCTTCCG
Organism: Bacillota bacterium; assembly: GCA_023419655.1. Classification (GTDB taxonomy): domain Bacteria; phylum Bacillota; class Clostridia; order Lachnospirales; family Lachnospiraceae; genus Mobilitalea. The sequence goes on from JAEZXP010000058.1 coordinate 8,854, forward strand.
ATATTGGATGGGCCAAGAATGCTTTTTAACCGTAACATTCTTTACACCGCAGTGACCCGGGCAAAAAAATGTGTTGTCATTGTCGGGAGTGATAGTATGGTAAAATTTATGATTGATAATAAAAGTGAACAAAGCAGATATTCCAGGCTAAGTGAACAGATTAAGGAAATGGCATTGTAAATTTATAGTGCATTATTTTGGTAAATGAGTTATAATATTTTTAATATAAACATTAAAACGGAGGTCACAAAATTGTCAGTTACAACATTAGTTATCATGGCAGCAGGAATGGGGAGCAGATACGGGGGTATTAAGCAGCTGGAGCCGGTTGGCCCTAATGGAGAAATCATTATGGATTATTCTGTTTATGATGCCTTGGCTGCCGGTTTTAATAAAGTGGTTTTCATTATCCGAAGAGAGCTTGAGAAAGATTTTAAGGAAGTTATCGGGAATCGAATAGAGAAGCATGTTGATGTTGAATATGTATTTCAGGAGATGGATGCTCTGCCTGATGGTTTTCGTGTTCAAGCGGGCCGAACGAAGCCCTGGGGGACAGGCCAGGCGGTTTTATGCTGTAAAGGTATTGTCAATGAGCCCTTTGCCGTAATTAATGCGGATGACTACTATGGGAAGGAAGCCTTCCGTATAATCTATAATTTATTAAATACAGAGAATAAAGATTCGAACTTATATTGTATGGCGGGATTTGTTCTTGGCAATACATTAAGTGAGAATGGCGCGGTTACCCGTGGTGTATGCCAGGTCGATAATAACGGATGGTTAGTGGATATTAATGAAACCTCAGGAATTATAAAAGAGGGTAATTATGCCAGGGCAAAAGGAAAAGACGGCGAAGATATTACAATTAGTCTAGGTAGCATCGTATCCATGAACATGTGGGGGTTTGTACCAAGCCTGTTCGAAGAATTGGAAGAAGGCTTTGAAGAGTTTTTGTCCGGGCTTTCGCCGGAGGATATAAAGAGGGAATACCTTCTTCCTGATGTTGTAGGAAGACTGGTTCATAGCAATCGGGCAAAGGTTAAGGTGTTAAAGACATCGGACCGCTGGTTTGGTGTAACCTATAAGGAGGATAAGGATTCGGTTATCGCATCCATAAGAGCCTTGATTGATAAAGGGATTTATCCTTCCCGGCTTTTCTCCTGAAAAGAACCAGAAAAGAAATGGCCTGGTCGATTAAGACGTGAAACAGGCGGGATAAAGGAGTAAGCGTTGCTGCAAGCGATATTCGATATGTTATATCCGGTCCGATGTCCGGTTTGTGGTGATATTGTAACACCGAAAAGCCGGAGGATTTGTAATTCATGTGAAAAAAAGCTGCAGCTTATCACGGAGCCTCGCTGTAAAAAGTGCAGTAAACCGGTGGAACAGGAACAAAAAGAATACTGCAGTGACTGTGAACGCAAGGATTATCATTTTATTCATGGCTATTCGCTATGGGCTTATGATGAGGTTATGAAGAAATCCATATCGGATTTTAAATATCGTTATAAAAAGGAATATGCCAAATACTATATTCAGGAAATTATTAAAAACGATGGAGAGATTATAAAAAAACTGGCCCCGGATGCGCTGGTACCGGTGCCTGTACATAAAAGCAAATACCGGGAAAGAGGGTATAATCAGGCAGAAATACTTGCCAGAGGAATCGGAATAGCGCTTAATATACCGGTTATACCCCATCTGTTAATCAGGAATAAAAGAACATTGCCTCAAAAGCAGCTAAGTGATAAGGAAAGACTTAAGAACCTTAGCCAGGCCTTTGTATTTAATGAGACAGCGGCAAATAATTATGCAGAAAGGCCAAAAAGTATTTTGCTGGTAGACGATATATATACCACAGGCAGCACGATTGAGGCATGTACGAACGTATTAATGGCACATGGAATAGATGATGTATATTTTATTACATTGTGTATAGGAAAAGGCTTCTAGGGGCATGTAGCCTGGAAGGATATGAACAGGAGGAATGAAGATGGATGTACGAAATTGTAAAGGATGCGGGAAATTATTTAATCACATCCAAGGTCCGCCTCTGTGTCCAACCTGCATAAAAGCTCTGGACTTGAAATTTGAAGAGGTTAAAGAATACGTATATGATCATCCGCGGGTAGATATGCAGGAGGTATCGGAGAAGTTCGATGTCAGTATAGCACAGATAAAGCAATGGATTCGTGAAGAGCGACTGGCCTTTGCGGAGGATTCTATGATAGGACTCGATTGTGAGAGCTGCGGTGTGACGATTAAGACGGGGCGTTTTTGTAAGGCTTGTAAGGATAAGCTTGCAAGAGGATTCCAGAATTTGTATCCAAGTCCGGAACCACCGAAGC
>JAEZXP010000072.1 GCA_023419655.1 Bacillota bacterium
TTAAATCATATAAAAGCAGCTTTGCAGCATTTTCTCCATCCTCTTTAAGAACCAGACCGGCATAGTTTTCATTATGCACTATACTTTTTATCTTTCCTTCTACCGTTTCCTCCTTCGCCAGCTCTGCTATCTCCTCCATTGTAAAGATTATCAATCCGGCCTCTGTAAAAGCGCAAATCGTATCATTATCAAGAAATGTTATTCTTGGAACGATTACATCATTATATATCTGTGCTCCTGCTGTACGGTCCGTAAAGTTTTTGCCCACTTCTCCGTAGTTTAAGAACAAAATATTATTTCGGATTTCTCCTCTGTTAATGCTTAGATAGGTGGCTGCGACCTTTTCTCCGTCATCCGAAAGAGAGATGTCCATTGGATAACCGTCCTTTGGTATATTGGTTACCTTCTCCCCCAGCAAATCCCCCTCTTTACTATATAATTCCACATGACTGGTATCTCCTTCTATCATAAGGACCGCGACAACTCCCTGGCGTGCAACCTCCGCCTTTATAATAGGATAATTCATTGTCAGATTTCCGGCAAGACCCTTCTTATTAAATATATATAATTGCTTGCCGCCTCTGTCTGCGATGACAGCATAGTCGCCGCACGTATCCGCAACCGGGTCCGCCATCTCATAGGAACCGTTCCATAATAGATTTCCCTTATTATCAACTGCAAGGGCCCCGTCTTTACTATATCGGATTACAGCACCCTTATACTCAAGATATCCTCCCAGGTTCTCTTCCGTATTGGTAACTCTGTCCATGACCTCATAATCCTGATAGGTACGATTAAATAGTTTAATCAGATATATTGCTCCTATAATTACAATGAGAACCAGAAGTGATGTAAAAATAATCACTCTATTTCTGCGGTATCTCTTTTTCCTGCTCTCGTAATCTCTCATTGCTTGTCCACCTGCTTCTGATAAACTGATTGTTATAAATTACACCTTTATTCGCAGATTAGGAACTTAAGCACTAATCTGCTTATTCGCGTATATTATACCTCATTTTCCTTATAAAGGCACTATGTATTTTATAAAGAAAATGTGCCGCAGAATATTTCTCCCTCCGGATACTTTTTACTATTCTGCAGCACTTATATATTATTATTTAAGAAGGCTCCTAAGGTACAATCAGCTTCTGACCTATGTATATCATATCCTCATCCTCAATATTATTCAGCTTTTTTATAACCGAGATATAATTTGCAGAATTATATAGCTTATAGCTGATTCCGGCCAGAGAATCCCCTGCCTTAACCGTATAATATTTAACCTCTTCTGCCGAAGCATTCCCCTGGTTTTGTGTTGACGAGACTTCCTGGCTATCCTTCTCATCATCCGTTTCGTCTTGCTGATTGGAACCGGAATCCGCCTGCTTTTCTCCGCCCTGCGCATCCTCGTCATCCGGGTCAACCGGAAGCGGCGAGACTCCTCCCGGTATCATTTCAACATCCAGTCTGCCCTCTATATCTACGGGAATATCAATTACAGGGTCATCCTGGGCAACTGTCCTGGCCTTGTCATTTTCATTTCTTAAGAAGGCTGACTCTACTTCTTTAAGATTGTTTGTTAAATTATTTAAGGCGCTTTGCATATTTTTCATCTGGTCGTAGTTGCTTAACATCGCAGCCCCGACAACCAGAATAATGACTGCCAATAGCGTACCTGCCGCATACATCAGGCGGTTAACGCCCTTTGTTTCATCCTCTTTCAGCTTATCCAACCTGTCCGGCTTTTCCGCCCTGACCAGCTTCTCCAGCCTATCCGGTTTTTCTAACTTATCCAGTTTCTCCAGTCTCTCCGGTTTTTCCGGCTTCTTATGCTGTATGACTGTCCGGATATCTCTTGATACCTTATCATCATACTTCTCTTCCTCACTGGGCTTTTCTTTGCGCTCTATCATATAATTTTGCATTTCTTCATTCTTCTCATAATAGATGTAATACCCGTCCTGACGGCCCAAATTGCCATTCTCATAGAAATAAAAAGCTTCCTCTTTCTCCATATTATCATAGAGCAGCAAGGTCTTGTCCTGTCCTGCAAAATTATCAATATGCGCTTTTAATATCGGCTCCTTATCATCAATAAGATAACCCGGCCCTCCCAAAAACCATCCGACGATTTCCGAATCTGCAAAATATTTTTTTATATTTTCATATATGGTGGTCCAATGGTCGTTTGTAAACATGATATGATTTGCTATATCAATGTCTTCTACCTCCACCGCACCTGATATAAAGATGCATCCGGCTTGTTCAACCTTTATATAACGTCCCACTAATACCGCAACATGGCATGCTGAATAATTTTCTCCCGCCAGCTGCTTAATAAAGGTCATTACATAGTCCTCTATATAGACCTTTTTGGAGAGACCCCCTTTTCCAACCTGACGAATGTTCTTTGGCATTCCAAAGCTTGTCTGTACTCTGCCTGTTCGATTTGCTTCCGCGTTATCATTGCTGTATACCGATTCTATCATAGCCCCTTCTCCCATCTGCTATAAACATATTCCAACCACAGCTTGCTATTTATCTTAGCACAAAGCAAACATACTTTATGTCATATTTGGTATCCAAAGGACAAGAATTTATCTTCATCATTCTACCTATACTCCATAAAAACGCTTAATTTCCATTCATTATCATAGGCAATTTTTCAAACAAATGCGCATTTGGTAATATTTTGAAGTTTTATTTTCATATTTATTTAATTTTTGATGTCTATTCCTAAAGGATTTGGTAATACTTAACGTAAGCTGATGTTTGACAAGATATTGAAGAAAGGCTTGGTGATTCATATAAGCATTTTTTATAGAGATAAAAACCGTATTATCTATTTTAATTCAACCGAACAAGATTCAGCCTATGAACTGGGCATGTCCCTGTCAGCATTAATTAAAAAGCATGTACTTTATAATAAAGATATCATTTTTTTGTGTATAGGTTCTGACCGTGCAACCGGAGACTGCCTCGGACCAATCATCGGATATAAATTATCAAAATACGTTAGTCAGCCCAACATTCATATTTATGGCACGCTGGAGCAGCCGGTACATGCAAAGAATCTAAAAGACACCGTTACAATGATATATCAAAAGCATGATGATGCTTTTATCATTGCAATCGATGCCTCATTAGGTAAGTCTGATCATATTGGATATATCACTCTGGGTGAGGGACCTCTAAAGCCGGGCGCCGGTGTCGATAAGGATTTACCCGAGGTGGGTGATTTGTTTATCACCGGTATCGTCAACTTCTCCGGATTATTGGACCATATGCTGCTGCAGACAACCCGGTTAAATGTCGTCATGTCCATGGCCGACCAAATCTGCCTTGCCATAAATTATTGCATCGGCCACCTGAAAGCCCATCTTTTTAAAGAAGTAACTTTAAAATAATTATCCCATTGTCGCAAGCTCCTATGGGATTGACACTTCGTGCCAGGTTGCGCACTCCCTTTGGTCGGCGCTGGGATAATATCTGTCTATATTATCCCATGTTCTGTCTGTGGAATTGTACAGCCTCTGATATTGTAGCTGCATTTCCGGCTTCAATGATATTAATTAGCGAATCGATTCTATCAAGAGTAATAAGGTCTTTACCGATAAACGGCTCATATTCACTGGCTATTTTTAAGGTTAAGGCCTTTACCTTGCTCTCCGCCTGGGCTGCTTGTGCCGCTATCTTATCATTTTCCGCCTTTAAGGCTTCCAGCTTCTCCTCATACTGCTTTCTGATTTCTGAAGTAATTACCTGGGTTGTGGTGTTTTCAAAGGTGAGAAGAGCTTCCTTCTTCTGTTCAGCAATCTCTGCCATCTCTTTGTCAAGCTTTGCAAGCTCCTCATCAAAATTCTCCAGGCCGTAGATGCTCTCATCTCCGTCCTTTTTTATATCCGCTTTTATAGCATTTATTTTCTTCTTATTCATTGCAATCTCATGGCGCAGATTACGAACCTGCTTGATTGTATCGGAGTGCTTATCCTTTGTATGATTTTCAATCAGCAGATACAGCCCTCCGAATATTATAACGGTTATAACATAGATAATTACAAGGTATAATATCCTTTCCTCCGGAAGAACAAAAAAGTATATGCCGCAGGGGATAACTAAAAGCGTCAGTATAAGCGTTAAAAGGATGATGAATATATCTTTAAGGTATTTCGGATAATACAGGGCATAGTATAATTTGGTATTACAATAAGAAGGAACATGCTTCTGCTTGAAAATAGTCTTAGCCTCCAGCTTAAGCCGATGGTTTTCCTCCCGCAAAGAGGCAGTTTCTTCTCCTATTCTTTCCGATACCTTCTTGTTCTTACGCTTGTCCCTCTTGTCCTTAATCTTTTTAATGTGGGACCCGGTGTTGTCTATCTGTTTATCATAGGCACTCTCAATCTCAGACCTTCTCTTCTTAATCGTGGTCTGAACCTCATCTGCTGCTGCCTTTTCTATACTTTGTATGCTCTTTTCGTTTGCATCTTCTTCTGATACAAGATTATTATACTTCTCCTGATACCCACGAAGTTCTAGGAGATTCTCTTTGATTTCATTTAATTTATCTACACCGCCAGATAACAAATTTCCTTCATCCATGACTATTCCCCCTAGTATTTTGTATTTTAATTCTTATGTTCGTACACTCATTCTAACCTCAATTTTCTGGCAGGTCAAGAATAAGTCCTGTCCTTTGCTATTTCTTTGCCGCTTCCGCCTTAAGCTCCCCGACCGTGGGATAATCCAGGTTCTCATCTATCGCCATATCCTTATCCATAAGCAGCCGGATACAGCTTTTTATCTCCTGCGTCAGCTTAACGAATTTCTTCTTTTCAACCCTGGCAGCAATTGCATTATAATCCTTGGTTTCGGAATCAATTAGACCCTCCTTGATTAGAATATAATGTATCATTAGCTGGTTTCCATTTTTTATGCCTATCAGCTCATTAAGAATATCTTGTATCTTTTGTTTTTGTAAATCACCATAGGGAAAAATCTTTTTTACATACTCCTGATATCGTTGCTCCCTTTCCTTTTTACTTAGAAATTCAAATCCAAATATGCCTGCCATCTATTTCACCTCACCTTCGTATATTTCCAGTATAACGTTCCCAAATTAACATGACCGATTCGTTGTACTAATAACCAAATATCCCTTCCAGAGATTCATCCTGTTCAATCCATTCCCCAACCTCGATAACACGGTAATCATCCTTCGTATCCCGGATATACACATCCGTAATACCGGCATTGATAACCATTCGCTTGCACATGGAGCAGCACATCGCATTTTTAATATATTCTCCGGAATCCAATTCTATCCCAGTAAGGTATAAGGAGCTTCCCATCATCTTGTCTCTGGGTGCGCTGATAATGGCATTCGCCTCTGCGTGGACACTTCTGCACAATTCGTAACGCTCTCCTCTGGGAATGTTAAGCTTGACCCTGATGCATTCACCGATATCACTGCAATTCTTTCTGCCTCTGGGCGCTCCGACATAACCTGTGGAAATAACCTCATCATTTTTCACCAGCACAGCACCGTATTTTCTGCGAAGACAGGTGCATCTTTGAGATACAACCTCCGCCAAATCCAGATAATAATTCGCCTTATCCCTTCTCTTCATTCGTATACCTCCAACGTATATTGTGGAAATTAATCTTTATAATTATTACTATCTATATTTTAAGGCAATATAACGTTTTATGAAAGTACTTTTCTAAAAAACCATAGAAAAAGGCACAAAATAAACCTCTTTCTTAGACAATGACTTTAAAGAAAGAGGTTTATTAAAGTTTATAATTTAATTCTTAACCCTAAGTGCCCGGAAGGAATTAAGTATTGCGATGATTGTAACACCCACATCCCCGAATATAGCCGTCCACAGGTTTGTTATTCCTAAAGCACTTAATATAAGTATTACTATCTTAACACCGATTGCGAATGTAATATTTTGATTGGCAATCCCGATTATTTTCTTTGATATTCTTATCGCCTCCGGAATCTTGGAGGGTTCATCGGTCATAATAACTACATCCGCCGCTTCAATTGCAGCATCTGAGCCCAATGCTCCCATCGCAATTCCTATGTCCGCTCTGGCAAGGACAGGAGCATCATTGATTCCGTCACCAACATACGCCAGCTTCCCATTGCCGTGGTTTTGTGAAATTAGTTCCTCCAGCTTATCTACCTTATCACCGGGCAATAATTCCGCATATACCTTATCCAGACCCAGCCGTTTCGCCACCTGGTTTCCTACGCTCTTACTATCTCCCGTTAACATTACGGTCTCTTTTATTCCGGATTCCTTTAACTGCTTTATGGCCTGAGCAGAATCTTTCTTAATCTCATCTGCAATTAAGATATATCCCGCATATACATTATCTATCGCAACATGGACAGCCGTACCGGCCGGCTCATGCTTCGTATATTCTATCCCCTTTAACCTCATCAGCTTTGTATTGCCTGCCAGAATCCTTTTACCTTGAACAACTGCCTCAATTCCGTGGCCTGCAATCTCTTCCACCTCTGAGATTTTTCCCTGGTCTATTTCCTTCCCATATGCTTTTCGGACAGATTGTGATATGGGATGGTTGGAGAAGCTTTCTGCATAAGCAGTAAGTTCCAAGAGCTCATCTTTTGAAATCCCCTCCGGATTAATCTCCTGAACCTCAAACACACCTTTGGTCAGGGTTCCTGTCTTATCAAAGACCATAACCTCTGCATTTGCCAGCGCTTCAAAATAATTACTTCCCTTTACCAGAATTCCTTTCTTTGACGCACCGCCTATTCCACTAAAGAAGGTTAAAGGAATAGAAATAACCAGCGCACATGGACACGAAACAACTAAAAATGATAACGCCCTGTAAATCCAGTCACTAAATTCTGCCTCTTTTATAAAAAGCGGCGGAAGAACTGCCAGCATCGCCGCAAGAATCACAACAACCGGCGTATAATATCTGGCAAACCTTGTGATAAACTGCTCGGAATGAGACTTCTTGCTGCTGGCATTCTCGACAAGGTCAAGTATCTTGCTTACTGTCGATTCCTCATACTCCCTGGTAACCTCCGCGGTTATAAGTCCATTGACATTAATGCATCCGCTTAATATCTCATCGCCCGGCTCCACTTCACGGGGTACAGATTCTCCGGTCAGAGCAGACGTATCCACCATGGAATTGCCCTCGATTACTCTGGCATCAAGGGGAATCCGCTCTCCGGCCTTTATTACTATAATATCTCCAACCCTTACCT
>JAEZXP010000099.1 GCA_023419655.1 Bacillota bacterium
CGGATAATAAATAATTAAAAAAGGAAAGGTGATTTTATGAAAAAGACGAAACGTATATTAATAGGACTGTTCACCCTTATGGCGGCAGTATCCCTGGCTGCCTGTTCAAATAAGAAATCCGATGATAGTGATTCCTCAGATATTGTCAATATTGGTGTAACAGACCCCTTAAGCTCCGTGAATCCTTTGCTGCAGGACGGCACAGAGGTGGTTAAGTACACCACATCGTTAGCATTTTTACCTTTAGTAGAGCTGAATAAGGATTTGGAATTCGTAGGTCAGCTGGCGAAAGATATTACCACAGAGGACAATAAGAGCTTTATTATTCATTTGGATGAGAAGGCCGTATGGTCTGATGGAGAGCCTGTAACATCCGAGGACGTGGTGTTTACATTTGTGCTTTGGGCAAGTCCTGAGATAGGAAGCACAGGTATGTCGATTGAGAAGATTGAAGGAACCGGGGACAATGGCTATATCGAATCCGGTGCTGACTCAGTAAGCGGCGTGGTTGCCCTTGACGAACACAGAGTTCAGATTACCACAAAGTCAGAGATGGCTTTACATTCATTTAAGAACATTTTCGGCCGGTATATTCTTCCGCTGCCGGAGCATATGCTAAAGGACGTACCACGGGAGAATCTTTTGTCCTATGACTGGTTTAATGCACCGACGGTTGTAAGCGGGCCTTATTTTATCAAAGATGTTGATTTGAATCATTATGTCACATTGGAAGCAAATGATAAGTTCTTCAAAGGTGCACCCAATATTAAGAATTTGAATATTAAAGTTGTTACCGCCAGTCAGCTTCTGACAGGATTACGGTCAGGGGAAATTGACCTGGTACAGCAGACAACGGGAGCGATTCTTCAAGAGGATTATGATTCTGTAAGAGCGCTTAATAATATAACCATATACGATGGAACTCCGGTTACCAATCAATCCATCTTCTTCAACGTAGAGCGTGTAACGGATGTAAGGGTCCGTCAGGCAATCCTGTATGGAATAGACCGTCAGACAATCCTGAATGACCTGATGAAGGGTCAGGGCGAAGTGGTTGAAGGCTTCTTTGCCAGTGCAGGACCTTTCTATGACGATAAGGTAACACCGGTGGCTTATGACCCTGACAAGGCGGCGCAGCTTTTAAGTGAGGCGGAAGCGGACGGCTGGGATAAGTCTGCCCCCTATATCTTCTATGTGAACAGCGGAGATACCACCTTTGTACAGATTGCAAGCTTTATCGCTGCGAAGCTGGGAGAGCTGGGTCTTAATATTCAGATAAATACCGTAGATATAGCATCCCTGCTGTCTGCGGCAGGAAGCGGTGAATTTGATCTTCTGGCAGTACAGTATACCTACACACCGGTTGACCCTTATACAGATATCAGCTGGCTGCTGTCAGAGGGAGGCTGGACCAGGTATCATAAGGATGAGATTGACCAGGCCCTTGATATCACCCAGAAAACAAGTGATATGGATGAAGCGGTAAGGCAGTACCGTATCGTTACGGATTATGTACAGCAGGAGGTACCTATGATTTCTGCGTATATTATCAGTGCCATCGGAGCAGTGAATAAACGTCTGGAGAATGCGGTACCGGATGTATACGGAACCTTCATCAATGTTCATGAATGGAAAATTGCCAATTAATAAATAAGTATAAAATTCAAAAGAAAGCAGGATAAAGCAGATGGAACCTTTATTGAAGGTGGAAAATCTTACAATCGCATTTTCAGAGGACAGTGTTCAGACTGTTGTCGTAGAGGATGTGAACTTTTCCGTAAAGCCCGGAGAGGTTCTGTGCATCGTAGGAGAATCCGGCTGCGGTAAAAGTGTAACCGCTTTGTCCATTCTCGGACTGTTAAGCCCGAATGCCAGGGTCCTGCGGGGCAGTATCGTATTTGAAGGAAAAGACTTTCTGCAGATGAGTGAGAAAGAGATGGATGAAATCCGCGGTGATGAGATTACAATGGTATTCCAGGATGTGATGAACAGCTTAAATCCGGTGCTTACCATTGGAAATCAATTGACGGAAGTAATCCGGATTCATATGGGATATGATAAGAAAAAAGCAAGAGAATATGCGATAGAAATGATAAAAAAGGTAGGTCTTCCGGACGCAGATGCGATAATGAAAAAATATCCTCACATGCTGTCAGGAGGAATGCAGCAAAGAGTTATGATTGCCATGGCTCTTTCCTGCAGGCCTAAGCTGATTATTGCGGATGAGCCTACAACGGCTCTGGATGTTACGATACAGATGCAGATTATGAAGCTGCTTGTAGAGCTGCAGAAGGAATTTCATATGTCCATTATATTGATTACTCATGATATAGGAGTTGTGGCAGAACTGGCGGACCGGGTAATTATTATGTATGCAGGACAGTGTATGGAGGAGGCAAACGTATACAGGGTATTTGAACAGCCTGCCCATCCATATACCCGGGCATTGTTAAAATCAGTTCCCTGTATCTATGACGACCCTGACAAAAAACTATCCTCCATTCCCGGAGCTGTTCCGGAGAGCTATCAGGATATCGAAGGCTGCAGGTTCTTCGGGCGCTGTTCCTATGCCGTTCCTGAATGTAAGGAAGCACAGTTTTATTATGATATAGAGCCGGGCCATTTGGTAAGATGCCACAGGGCAGGAAAGGGGGAGCTTCCCTTTGTACCGAGATGAGATAACCAAGCCTCTTATGATTGTGGAGGAATTAAAAAAATACTACCCCTTAAGAGGAACAACAATAACAAAGAACAAGCCTGTAATTCACGCAGTGGATGGTGTGGATTTTGAGATATATGAGGGTGAGACACTGGGAATTGTCGGTGAATCCGGCTGTGGAAAATCTACTATAGGACGTCAGATTGTGGCTCTGGAGCAACCCACTTCAGGGCGCATCCTATATAAGGGGCAATCTCTTTTGGATATGCCTGCGGGGCAGCTAAGGAAGATAAGAACACATTTGCAGATGGTGTTTCAGGATTCTACTTCATCGCTCAATCCCAGAAAGCAGATATATGATATACTGGCAGCACCGATGCTCTATCATGAAATTGTGGATAAGGACAATCTGGGCAAGGAGATAAATAAGCTGCTGGACCTGGTAGGCTTGCCAAAGTCTATGAAGTACCGGTATCCTCATGAGTTTTCGGGAGGACAAAGACAGAGAATAGGAATCGCCAAGGCTCTGTCGGTAAAGCCAAAGCTTGTGGTATGTGATGAGCCTGTCAGTGCTCTGGACGTATCGGTTCAGGCGCAGATATTAAATCTTTTAAAGCAGCTGCAAAAGGAGCTGAAACTGACCTATGTGTTTATTGCCCATGGGCTGGGTGCGGTACGCTATGTAAGCAGTCGTATTGCGATTATGTATCTTGGCAAAATTGTAGAGATTGCCAAGACGCATGAGTTATTCAATAATCCGGTACATCCCTATACGAAAGCCTTGTTTGATGCGTCACCATTGCCGGCGCCTGAGCTTAGGGACAGACAGCGGATAGTCCTTAAGGGAGAGATACCCTCAGCAGTAAAGCCTCCAAAGGGCTGCAGGTTCCACACAAGGTGCCCGTATGCTATCGAGTCCTGTAGAATTGATAAGCCGGAGCTTTTGCCCGTAGAGCCGGGAAGCGACCATCTGGCAGCCTGTCCGGTTCTTTTGGCTGCCATTAAAGCGGCAGATGGAGGTCATCGTGTTTAAATATATTTTAAAAAGAATATTGATTGCCATACCGGTACTTATCGGTATTACAGTCTTAGATTACGCAATTATGAGCCTTGCAGGCAGCCCTCTGGAGATGATGCTGGGGCCCAAGACGACAGAGGCGGCTCTGGAGGCCAAGGCCATACAACTTGGTCTGGATAAGCCGTTCTATGTTCAGTATTTTGTATGGCTTAAAAATGTATTGCAGGGTAATCTGGGATATTCCATAAAGAGCTATCAGCCGGTAAGCCAGATTATAGGCAGCCATCTGGGTCCTACATTATTGCTGATGGGAACCTCGATGTTTGTGGGTCTGGCAGTTGCGATACCGATTGGCATCTACAGTGCAGTTCATCGATATACAAGAAGAGACTATACGCTTGTAACCATGTCATTTTTCGGAACAAGCATACCCAGTTTTTTTCTGTCACTTATATTTATCTATCTGTTTACGGTAAAGATGGGATGGCTTCCGTCCAGCGGTATGAGAACAGCAGGGGGAGACGGGGGAATGGCGGACTTAATCAAGCATATGATTATGCCGGTTTTGGTTCTTGCCATATCGATTGCCGGCTCCAATATCCGGTATGTCAGAAGTGCCGTGCTGGAAATATTGCAGAAGGATTATGTCAGAACGGCAAAATCAAAAGGTATCGGACGGTTTCTTACCATTAACAAGCATGCACTTCGTAATGCGCTGATACCAATTGTAACGGTAATCGGTATGCAGCTTCCGACACTTTTTGGCGGAGCGGTTATTATCGAACAGGTTTTTAGCTGGCCCGGTCTTGGGTTGATTACGATGAATGCTATCATGAGCAGGGATTACCCTGTTATTATGGGGGTGGCACTTTTAACGGCGGTAGTGGTATTGCTGGCAAACCTGATAACAGATATTATATATTCATTGGTAGACCCAACCATCAAATATTAAAAAATCCAATGATAAGTACAGAAATGGAGTAACATGAATGATGAAACATAATTCTGAAGCATCAGAATATCAAAATAGCAGTCTTAAGATGATAATAAGGCGTTTTAAAAAGCATAAGCTGGCTGTGGCAAGCCTTTATTTTTTAGGAATAATCACAATACTTGCCATACTGGCTCCATTGATTGCGCCTTATAATCCCACGCAGGTGAGCACCTCCTTTTCAAAACCGCCTTCATTGAAGCATTGGCTTGGTACGGACCAGATAGGAAGGGATATGCTCAGCAGGCTGCTGTATGCCACAAGGATATCGTTGTTTGTAGGATTTGCTGCGACCGTTATATCTACGATTATTGGCGTGATACTGGGTCTGGTGGCAGGATATTTTGGCGGGTTGGCGGATACCATCATTATGCGTATTACAGATACGATTATGTCATTTCCCTATATACTTCTGGTGCTTGTGGCAGCCGCAATATTCCAGCCGGGACTATGGAATATCATTCTGATTCTGGGCTTTGTAGATTGGCCGGGAGCAGCCAGATTAGTCCGCGGAAATGTATTGTCTCTGAGGGAAACGAATTTTATAAAAGGAAATGTGGTTGCGGGAATGCCGAATCGTTATATTTTATTTTCTGAGATTCTCCCCAATACGATTGGACCTGTGCTGATATATGCAACCTCGGTATTTGCCATATCCATACTGGATGAGGCAGCCTTAAGCTTTCTTGGTATGGGAGTACAGCCGCCTACGGCAAGTCTGGGCAATATATTAAACGGAGCAGAATCCATAACCATACTTACAAGTAAGTTCTGGCTCTGGATGCCTGCCGGTATTATTATTATCTTGCTAGTGGTAAGCATTAACTTTGTAGGGGATGCCCTTCGTGATGCCATCGACCCGTCGGCAAAGGAATAAGAAGAAGATAGAATGGATAGACTACTATATGAGGGGGCTGCCTTAAAGTACCAAAAACCAATTGGTACACGAAGGTGCTCCTTTTTTTATAATAATTTTATATATTGATAAAAGTCAGCGATTTCCCTAACAAAAATATCAAAAGTCTGTTATAATTATAATATAGCGGAATTTTGGCTTTATAAAGCCTTTGATTATAGTGGACAGTAACGCAGGTAACGGACTGATAATATATATTTAAGATGGATTTCGCGGGAAGAAACTGATGGCCGGAACAAGATAGGAGGAATAAAATGTATTCGATAGGTGACTATATTATATACGGTAACCATGGGGTGTGTCAGGTAGAGGATATTGGCAGCCTTGATATATCGGGTCTTGATAATAGCAAGGCGTGCTATAAACTTCAACCTGTATTTTCAAGAGCGAGCACTTTATATACTCCGGTAGATAATGACAGAGTATTAATGCGAAGAGTAATTACGAATGATGAGGCACAGGCTATTTTAAATCAGATACCGGATGTGCCGCTGCTTTGGATAGAAAATGACAAGCAAAGAGAGGAAGCATACAAGGAGGCTTTAAAAAGACATGACTGCATGGAATGGATAAGGATAATAAAGACGCTGTATGTAAGAAAGCAGGAGAGGATATTACAGGGAAAGAAGCTGACCTTCACAGATGAAAAATATCTTACGATTGCCGAGGACTGCCTTTACGGAGAGCTTGCCATTGCAATGGATATAGAAAAAAATGAAATAGAAGACCTGATTCTCAATCGCTTGGAGCAACTGAATATGGTATAGGATTATAATTACCGACTTATATTATGGATAAATATATTCTATTTGCCCTATGCCCGGCTATTTGTTAACATGAATTAAGGCTTGAAACCGATTATCCGGTTTTATGGCCTAATATGTTGATAGAATAAGAGAGGGATTTTATGAAGAGGGTTAAAATAGTTGGGTTAATTTTTGTTATGATGTTTATATTCATATCCTGTACTCAAAAGGAGAAAGACACGATGAGCGAAACGAAGAATAACGATACGATACCTACAGATGTTCCACAGGAATTCACACCGACACCGGAACCTACTCCGACACCGGAGCCTACACCGACGGAGATACCAGAGATAGACTATACCGGTAAAAAGCTTGTGGCACTGACCTTTGACGACGGACCGAATCTGGATACCACCCCTCTGGTTTTAGATAAGTTGGAGGAGCATGGTGTAGTAGCCTCATTCTTTCTTATAGGAAAATACATTACGGAGGATACAAAGCCTGTAATGGAAAGACAGCTGGAGCTGGGATGTGAGATAAATAACCATTCCTGGAACCATAATCAGATGAATACATATACGGCTGAAGATATAATTGATGAGATAGAAAAAACAAATAATATTATTTTTGAGATGGTAAATGTTACTCCGAAGTTCTTCAGGCCGCCGTATATATCTACCAGCGCCACCATGTATGAATCAATTGAGCTGCCGTTTATTAACGGTATTAACTGTTTGGATTGGGATGGAAAAGTGACTGCCGAGCAGAGGGTGGAAAGTATCCTTAAGAATGTAAAGGACGGAGATATAATACTTCTTCACGACTTCAGCGGGAATATGAATACGGTTAACGCATTGGATGACATGATTCAGGGACTTTTAGATGACGGCTATGCACTTGTAACCGTAAGTAAGCTATTCGAACTAAAGGGTGTTGACCCGAATGTGAAGAGCAAGCTATGGACCAATACAAATTGGTGATTTTGATATAAAACTTTCCTAAACGAAGGAGCCTGGTATTGTTAATTTACCGGGCTCCTTCGTTATTGGTGCAGATAGAATATATTAAGTCAAAGAATTATGTTATGCTCTTACCTCTTTGGATAATTGAGTAATGACTTCTTCCGGTGTCGGGACGTCTCCTTTACAAGGAATATCGTTCCAACGCCTCTGGATTTTTGGGTCAGGATTAGAATAAGCAGCAGCGATTGCCATTGCAATTTCTCTTTTTACCTCTTCTACGCTGATACCTTCTTTTTGTGCCACCTTTTCTAATGCCCGTTCTGTAATTTTTGAATCCATATCTTCTCCTTATCGTACCTTAAAATTTATGCAGCAAGCAGGGAAGCAAAGCTCTTCACTTATTCGTGCATACTGTATCATAGACCAAAAGTCTATCTTATAACCATTATAAATGCAAATATACATATAAATCAACAGCAATGGTATGTTTTTATATCTGTAATGAAAATTCTTTTTTGGATAGAATTAAAGAGTAAACATAGACGGATTTGGAGAGGAATTGAAGACTTGGAAAACATTGATGATAGGGTGAAATGGATTGCGGCAAAATTAAGAAAAATACGAGAATTAAAAGGGATGACAAGAGAGAACTTTTATGAACCGCTGGGAGAGAATAGTACCTACTGGGGATTGATAGAACGGGGAGAGCAGGCGATAAGCCTGCCAAAGCTCTTACTTGTCTGTGAAACCTATGATATACCGATTGAAAGTGTGGTTGAGCTTGATTATCAATCTGCAAATAATAGCAAGCTGCGGGAAGAAATCCATGCGCTGCTCGAAAACTGCAACAGCAAGCAGTTGGAACTGATTAAGAAATTTATTGAAGATATCATTATGGCGATATAAGACAGGGGAGTGGCAGAGGATTGATTTGCCACTCCCTTTTACTATGGAAAAATTAATCATCTTGATGTATAATGCAAGTAATTAATATAATTTTGGGAGGAAAATTTATGGACTGGTTTTTAAATTTAAGTTCGGTTACGCAGGCATTATTGGCCACATTATTTACATGGTTTGTAACCGCATTGGGTGCTGCCACTGTATTTATGTTTAAGAAGATAAACAGACAGGTACTAAATGGTATGCTTGGCTTTGCCGCAGGTGTTATGATTGCCGCCAGCTTTTGGTCATTACTGGCACCGGCCATTGAGATGGCGGAAGCATCGGGACAGACGGCATGGCTTCCCGCAGTGATAGGTTTTTTGGCAGGGGGAGCATTCCTTCTGCTCGTTGATACTTTAATGCCCCATCTTCATATAGGCTCGAAGGATATGGAGCCGGAGGGTATAAAGACAAGCTGGCGCAGAAGTGTTCTGCTGGTTATCGCAGTAACCCTTCATAATATACCGGAGGGACTGGCGGTAGGAGTGGCCTTTGGTGCGGTGGCATCCGGTCTTCCGACAGCCTCTCTTACAGGGGCAATCGCACTGGCAATCGGTATTGGACTGCAGAATTTTCCGGAGGGGGCGGCGGTCAGCATACCGCTTAGAAGAGAAGGCTTATCCAGATGGAAGAGCTTCGTATACGGACAGGCCTCCGGGATAGTAGAGCCAATTGCCGGAGTTCTTGGTGCACTGGCAGTCATAGCCATGAAACCGATTTTACCCTATGCCCTTTCTTTTGCGGCAGGAGCAATGATATATGTAGTTATTGAAGAGCTTATACCGGAAGCACAGCAGGAGAATCATCATTCTAATGTGGGAACAATCGGCGCGATGGTAGGCTTTGCTGTGATGATGCTTTTAGATGTGGCTCTGGGTTGAGATTAAAAGAAGGAAGAGATGTTCATGAAGAAAAAGATATTCGTAGATGGTTCCAGCGGAACAACAGGACTGGAAATCAATGAAAGACTCAGTAGATATAATAATATTGAGGTTATAAAGATTGATTATGATAAACGGCGGGATACCGAAGAAAGAAAAAGAATCCTGAATGAAGCGGATTTGGTATTCTTATGCCTGCCGGATGATGCGGCAAGAGAATCGGTGGCTTTGATTTCCAATCCCGATACAAAGATTATTGATGCCAGTACAGCCCATCGGACGGCAGCAGGCTGGACCTATGGCCTTGCGGAGTTGTCCGGCGGTCACAGAGAAGCCATAATAAATAGCAAAAGGGTCAGTAACCCGGGGTGTCATGCAACGGCATTTGCGCTTTCCGTATATCCTTTGGTACAGAATAAGGTTATGCCGGCGGATTATCCGGTATCATGTCAAAGCATAACAGGATACAGCGGCGGGGGAAAGGGCCTGATTGAAAAATATGAGGCTCCGGAATCAGAAAATCCCTATAGCAAGGCTCCAAGACCCTATAGCCTGGGTCTTAATCATAAGCATTTGAAGGAGATGATGGTGCATTCCGGTCTGGAAAAAAGTCCGGTCTTTCTTCCGGTTGTTGCTGATTATTATAAAGGGCTGGCGACCATTATACCCATTCATACAAGGCTTCTTAACAAGAAGCTTACAGGAAGGGAGCTTCACGGTCTTTTAGAGGAGCACTACCGGAATCAGCCTTTTGTCAGGGTAATGCCGTATATTGATGAGGACAGCCTGAAGGACGGCACGGTCAATAGTACAGAACCGGCAAAAGGGTGTATATTTGACGGAGGAATTGACATCACGGCATGCAATAACACGAACCGGGCAGAGATATTTATTCTGGGAAATGACAGGGAAGGAACCCAGGTGATAGTGGCAAGGCTTGACAATCTGGGAAAGGGAGCTTCCGGAGCTGCTATTCAGAACATGAACCTTATGCTGGGCTACGATGAGACCATGAATCTTTAGTAAACCGGCTCGATGAATGCAGATATGAAAGGAGGATGGGATGATGAATAAACTGGATTTTAACAGCAGGATAAAGGAGGTTTACGAGCACCCGGTAGGACGGGATATCTTGAATAAGCTTCTGCTGCAACTGAATAAAAGCAGAAGTCTCATAACAAACCCTATAATAAGAAATCTTCGCATAAAGACACTGGCATCCCTGACAAAGAAATCAATTAACCGGGAATTCTATCAGAGCGTCCTTGATTTATTAAACACGGAGCAGGATATTGTGAAAGCGGTGCCGGGGGATACCGGGCGAAAGTGGTGGAGGGAAGCCGTTATCTATCAGATATATCCAAGGAGCTTTAAGGATTCTGACGGAGATGGAATCGGCGATTTAAACGGCATCTGTTCAAAGCTTGATTATTTGCAGGAGCTTGGTGTAGACGCTATATGGCTTTCACCCATATATGATTCTCCGAATGATGACAATGGCTATGATATCAGAGACTACTATGCCATTATGAAGGAATTCGGGTCGATGGAGGACTTTGACAGACTGTTGAATGAAGTTCACCAAAGGGGAATGAAGCTGATAATGGACCTTGTTGTAAACCATACCTCCGATGAGCATGCATGGTTTTTAGAAGCCCTAAAGGGTTCTGAAAAATATAGAGATTATTATCATTTTGTAAAAAATGAAGACGGCAGGGAGCCGAATAACTGGACCTCGTTTTTTGGCGGTTCGGCATGGAATTATTATAAGGAATCCGATTCATGGGCACTTCATTTATTCTCTAAAAAGCAGATGGATTTGAACCATGATAATCCTGACGTAAGACAAGAGATAATCACCATGGTCAGATGGTGGCTTGAAAAAGGAGTAGACGGATTCAGACTGGATGTTATCAACTATATCTCAAAGAAAAACGGATTGCCTGATGGCAATAAATTAATCGGTGAATTAATGGGATTTTACGGTATAGAGCATTATTTTTACGGTCCCAGGCTTCATGAATACCTAAGGCAGCTGAAAAAGGAAGCCTTTGAGCCTTACGATGCATTTACCGTAGGTGAGACACCCGGCGTGGGAATGTCCATGGGCAAGCTTCTGACACAGAGCTATCGAAAAGAGCTGGATATGATATTCTCCTTTGACCATCTGGAGACACCGGGGCATGTCAAATTCGATGATTACCGCTATGACCTGAACTACTATAAGGAATATATGATTGACTGGATGGAGAATTACGGGAAGGACAGTGCAATGTCTTTGTTTTACGAGAACCATGATAATCCCAGGATGATATCAAAGGTCAATCCGGACCCGGCATTTCATAAGGTACTTGGCAAGCTTTTGGCGATGATGCAGCTGACCTTAAAAGGGACCCCGTTTATATACCAGGGGCAGGAAATCGGTGCAATCAATCAGAAGTTCTCATCCATTGAGGACTTCAGGGATGTGGAAAGCATTAATCTTTATCATGAGCTTTCAGCTTCTTTGGGAGAAGAAGCCGCATTAAAAAAAGTCCTCAGCGGCAGCAGGGACCATTCCAGAACCCCGATGCAATGGGATGAAAGTCCGCACGGAGGGTTTACCGGTGCGACACCTTGGATTAAGATTCACGGGGAATACAATCATCTCAATGTGGAAGCAGAGCTGAAGGATGAAGATTCTATTCTGAATTTTTATAAGAAGCTGATAGGGCTGCGGAAGGAAAATAAAGCTTTGATGCATGGAGATATCCGAATATTGGATAAGAAGAGGAAAGATTTATTCTTATATACCAGAAGTGCAGGCAGTACTACATTTCTGATAGAATGTAATTTAAGTGAAAATCATATTAAAAGAAGAAGAATCGACCCTTCTTTTAAACGGATTGTATCCAATTATCAGGAGCAATCCGGTATGCTCAGACCCTATGAGGCGAACTTATACCGGACGGTATAATAGCAATCATTCATAAAAATCAAGGGGCTATTGCAAAATAGCACCAGGCACACAGGTGAACCTGGCAACATTTTGCAACAGCCCCTTGATTTCGTAAGAGAGATATTTATTAATTTGATAATATCTCAAGGCGAATCGTTTTCATTATCTGAAACAACTAATACGTTCATCATTTTGTGAAGAACATCCAAAACATGGGCACCATCCTTCGCATCCATGCCCAAGGTACATACGAGACTTTCAAATATGCTCAGTGCTTTATCCTTAAAATCTTTTCCCTTCTTAGTAAGGCTGATATATACATTTCGCTCGTCCCGCTGACTGCGATTACGGGTAATATAATCCTGTGATTCAAGCTTCTTTAAAAGAGGTGTCAGGGTTCCGGAGTCAAGATACAGTTTTTTACCAAGACTTTTGATGGTGATATCATCTTCCTCCCATAATGCCATCAATATAATATAACCGGTGTAGGTCAAACCGTAAGGGTCAAGCAGGGGCTTGTATTTCCGGATAATTTCCTTTGAACATACATATAATGAAAAACATAACTGGTTATCCAGTCTGAGCGTATCATATTTCTTTTTATCTTCCTGTTTCATTTGAGTATTCATAATGGAATCCTTTCTGGCTGATTTTAGCAAAGATTATATCGTCATACATTGCTGCGCAATTTAATTTTATACAATTATTTTTAAAAAGTCAACAAAAAGGTATTGACAAAATGAAAATATAGCATAAAATATAATTGTAAACAATATATATGCCGCTATACATAGCATACATATGAATAATAAATAATTCAGAAGATATATAGTCATCAAAAGAGACATAATAGATTAACAGAAAGAAATTAATATGAGATTTTATGCCGCCGATGACAATGCCATATAGATATGGAATAACCGTGAGTGGCGGCGGAAAGAGAGGTAATTATGAAAGATTTAAGGCAATTAGTAGAAAATCGACGCTCTTATTACGCTATTGATAAAAAGTCTCCCATTTCAGATAAGGAAATCAGGGAGATAATTGAGCACGCGGTAAAATATGTACCCGCTGCATTTAATTCACAAAGCTCCAGAGTGGTTTTGCTTTTAGAAGAAAACCATGATAAGCTATGGGAAATTACCAGAGAGACGTTGAGAAAGTTAGTTCCATCCGAGAGTTTTTCCTCCACAGATGAGAAGATAAACAGCTTTAAGAATGGATATGGAACAATACTATTTTTTGAGGACCAGGCGGTGGTTGAAGGACTTCAGGAGCAGTTTTCCCTATACAAGGAACAGTTTCCGGTATGGTCCCTGCAGTCCTCGGGAATGCTGCAATACACGATATGGATTACAATAGAGGGAGCGGGTTTGGGTGCATCCCTGCAGCATTATAACCCTTTGATTGACGACGAGGTTAAGAAGGAATGGAATTTACCCGGGAAGTGGAAGCTACTTGCACAGATGCCCTTTGGAACCCCGGTTGCTGAACCGGGTGCAAAGGAGTTTGCCCCGATAGACAGCAGGGTTAAAGTATTCGAATAAACACATATCATAAAATCATAGACAGAAAATAATATCATTTATTACTTTCTATAAATGATTTTATATAAAAGGAAAAGGCTTATGCGCACTACGATTAATCGGCATAAGCCTTTTCGATGGAAAACGAATGAATATGCCATAAGTTAGTTAAAATAGAATTGGAAGTTTTATATAAAGCATGTTAAAATGAATAAATTAGATAATGCATATAATAGAAAGGAAGTAAAAATATGTATAATGAATGGTCACTTGATGTACTGTATAAGGGTCTTGAGGACGAAAAATATAAAGAGGATATTAAAAAGCTTGAACAATTAATAAAAGATATGGCAAGCTTTAGTGAGACGCTGAGAGAAGGCAATGAGGAGGAAAAACTTCTTACTGCCATCGACTATATGGAGCAATTTGAATTATTAAGTGCTTCTCTTGGAGAATACCTAAGCTTAAGAGAATCGGTCAATACGTCGGACAGTCAGGTTGTCAATGAGCTTAATATACTTGAGAAGCAGCTGAGTGAAATCTCCAAGCCGCAGGCTGTAATCGAAAAATGGATAGCAGGAATTGAAGCGATGGATAACTATATCGATAAGCATTCCAGGCTCAAGGAATATTCCTTCATGCTTCATAATATTAAGAAGGAGGCCAGGCATTTATTAAGCGATGATGTGGAAGAGGTCATAGCAAAGCTTAATATATCCGCAGGCTCAGCCTGGAGTAACATGCAAAGTTATCTTACGTCCGTGCTTGAGGTGGATTACAGGGGAGAGACCATAACCCTTCCCCAGGTTCGCAATCTGGCCTACAGTGAGGACCCTTCTGTCAGAAAGGATGCCTATGAAGCAGAATTAAAGGCATATGAAAAGATAAAAGATGCCACCAGCTATTCATTAAACAATATAAAGACCCAGGTAAATACAATCTGTGATTTAAGAGGATATGAATCACCTCTTGCCCAGACACTGGAATTATCGAAGATGAAGAGGGAAACCCTGGAGGCTATGCTGGAAGCAATGCGGGAGTATATGCCGGTATTCCACAAATACCTAAGGCATAAGGCAAAGCTTTTAGGTCACAAGAACGGCCTTCCATGGTATGATTTGTTTGCTCCGATGGGAGAAAGCGACACGAAGTTTACGGTAGAGGAATCCAGAGCTTATCTGGTGAAGCATTTTAAAGACTTTTCGGATGATTTGGCGGACATGGTTGACCAGGCCTTTGAAGAGGAATGGATAGACTTCTTCCCAAGAAAGGGGAAGGTAGGCGGAGCCTTTTGTGCCAACATGCCTCATGTGAAACAGAGCAGAATACTGACGAATTTCAGCGGAACCTTAAGCGATGTGGTAACACTGGCTCATGAGCTGGGTCATGCTTATCATGGACTGAATATACAAGAGCACCGGCCGCTTAATACCGATTATAGTATGCCGGTGGCGGAGACAGCATCCACCTTTAATGAAGCTCTGATTATGGAAGCGGTTATTAAGAATGCTTCCGGTAAGGAGAAGATGGCACTGATAGAGAGCCAGCTTCAGGACATTACACAGATTATATGTGACATATATTCCAGATATTTATTTGAGACAGAGGTATTTGAGAAATCTAAAAAAGGCTTCCTGTTCCCGGATGAGCTGAATGAAATCATGCTGAACGCTCAAAAAGCTGCCTATGGAGACGGACTTGACCACGAATTCCTGAATTCTTATATGTGGGTAGTAAAGGGTCATTACTATTCTGAGAGCCTGAGCTTTTATAATTTCCCTTATGCTTTTGGAGGATTATTCGCAAGAGGCTTGTATGGCAAGTATAAAGAGGAAGGCAAAGAATTCGTAAAAAAATATAAAGCGCTCTTAAATGCAACGACGGTAAATACAGTAGAGGATGCAGCCAGAAAAGCTGAAATCAACCTCGAAGAGCCGGACTTTTGGAGAAGCAGCCTGCAGGGCGTTGAAGCACTGGTGGAAGAGTTCATACAGATATCTCAATAGGGTATAAATGGTATTTTCTACATGACATTTTGTTCTCTCTACAAAAAGAGGGCGAAAGCAAGCTTTGCTTTCGCCCTCTTATCAAATTAACAGGGAGCAAACAGGTTTGTCAACAACGAGGATAACCCGCTTACTTATTGTTGACAGGAACGGTTGCCTCTGCTATTTATAGTACTTCTATTTGGTTTCATGGCAACTAACAGGAACCTATGCGTTGACGCTTCTATAACGCCTTCTTTGTCCAGTATATGTTGTGCTTTGTATAGATTATTTAAACAGGATTCCACAGAAAATCCAGGAAACTCCCACTCAATAATTCGAGCGAACCATACCAATGCACCAACATCATAAAACTTAATTTTAGGAAACGCTTCCTGCGACTGCAAAATTTCAAATCCAGCATGGATGAATTTTCTGGTTACCTTTTTGAGATATTGTTCTGGATATGGTACCTTTGTACCAGGAAGCAGCAAATCAACAAGCTCACGGTCATTTTCGGCCCCTACCTGCTGCGTAACAAACAGGCCGCCCGGTTTCAATATGCGAAGCAACTCTTTGACATTGAAGTCGCTATGTCTGTTTATCACCATATCAAATGAGTTATCATCAAATGGTAAGTGAGCGACATTATCAGCCTCTCGAAAATCTATTCCAAGAGGTAATAAAACCGATTTGCATAAGGTAACATTCGGTGGATATCCCTCTGTTGCGCTGGTGTTTTTGTATGGATGATTTAAACTTAGTAAAAACTCTCCGCCTCCAGTATCTATATCCAGCAGTTTAGCGTTATGAGACAAATATCCATGTATGATTGTTTTATAGTCCCACGGCATATCGTCTCCCTCCTGATGTCGTCCAGCTATATGTGAGAAATCCCATCCGTGAATGTGAGCAACACGCTCTTCCTGTAACCATTTTTCTTTTAATCGTTCAAAATTCATATAGACTACTCCTTTTCATAATTGAATTATCGTCTATGAATCGGTGCAGTCAGCTGATAGCATAATATATAAATCTCGATGCAATCTGCTATCAGATATACCGCACCGAGTAGTTATCTCGAAAGAACCTCATAAGAGTTCACCGCCTTTCAACAAATAATGTATCACACTGTGAATTGTTTTTCAATTCTGTTGAAATATTATAATAAGATATCCAGTTATTTTATGTAATAATAAGGAAGGCATCCTATTACATAAAAATAAGTGCCCCTCATCATAATAAGATGGAAACAGTCAATAAGCGATGAAATGCTTTTTTGATGAATGATGGCAATATTCCGGATTTATTGATGGAAGGGAGATGGATTATGAGCTTGATAGATGGTAAATCCCAGCTGCCGGTAGGACTTGGCATGCGTTTGGCACTCGATATGACGGCGATGAGTAATTTTGCGAATTTATAGGACCAGAAAAAACAGGAGCTTGTTAATTATATTAAAGGCTCATCAACAGGAGAAGAAGCAGAAAACCGTGTAACAGAGGTGATAAGCAATCTTCATAACGGAGGTTCCTTTAGTTAGTACACAGATGCAATTATAATTGAGCTACAGTACTTTATGAAATCCAGCGATACAGAATAAAAGGATAGATACTTAGAAATATTCAAGTATCTGTCCTTTTGTGATAGTAAACGAATCTTGACACGGCATTTATTATTGGTTATATTGGTCAAAAGGGCAAAGAATGGAAAATAAACAATGAATCAGCTGATTTTGGAAAAATTAAAGTTAATCACACCGGAAGAGCAGGATATTCTTAATGGTAATAATAAAATTAATAATAGCCTTTATATGGGGTTGGCTTCAAATGTCATTGACCGAAAAAAGCTTCTGGACCGCAATAAGTTGATACAGGTGCGTCCCCATACCCGGTTTATACATTTTCCAAGGCATACCCATAATTATGTTGAAATGATTTATATGTATGACGGACAAACGACCCATATTATCAACGGACAAGAAGTGATTCTTAGAAAAGGAGAATTGCTTTTATTAAATCAGAATGCTTCACAGGAGATATTGCCGGCACAATATGATGATATTGCCGTTAATTTTATTATCATGCCGGAGTTCTTTGACCGTACGCTGGTTATGATGGGAGAAGAAGACAGCATGCTTCGCAATTTTATCACCGGATGTCTTAAAAATAAGGATGACGGGGCTAGCTATCTGCATTTTAAGGTATCGGATATTCTTCCGGTTGAGAATATTATTGATAATCTGATATGGACGATTATGAATGAGCAGCAGGATAATCAGAAGCTCAATCAGATGACCATGGGACTGTTATTTCTGCTGCTTATGAATTACACGGAGAAGGTATCCGTAGGCAGGAACCAGTATGAGCAGGAGCTTACGCTCAGGATTTTGCGTTTTGTGGAAGAAAATTATAAAGAAGGCCGGCTGTCTGACCTGGCAGGGCTGTTGAATTGTGATTTGTATTGGCTTAGCCGCAAGGTAAAAAAGCTGACGGATAAGACCTATAGTGAATTAGTGCAGATTAAAAGGCTCAATCAGGCGGCATATCTGCTAAGTACAACCACGATGACGGTTACAGATATCGGTTATGCCGTCGGATATGCGAATCTAAGCTATTTTTACCGTATCTTCAGAAAGCGATTTCATGTCTCTCCAAAGGAATATCGAAAGAACAAATAAGGACACTATTTTATGCAAACAGTGTTCTTTTTTATATCCGGATTTTCTTGTATGCTAGAGGTGAACAAATGTCGTAAAGGCAAGTGTGAGATGAATTCACATAGAAGAAAGGTATGGTTATCATGGGAAACTATTATCTTGCAATTGACATTGGAGCGTCCAGCGGCAGGCATATCCTGGGACACCTTGATGGAGGGAAATTGTATACGGAAGAAGTCCACCGGTTTGAAAACGGCATGAAATTAATCGGTGATGAGCTTTGCTGGGATGTGAACAGCCTGTTTCGGGAAATAAAGCTGGGAATGAAAAAATGCAAAGAGATGGGAACGATTCCGGTAAGTGTAGGAATTGATACCTGGGGCGTGGATTTTGTTCTGCTTGATAAAGAGGATAAGGTTCTTGGCAATACCGTCGGGTATCGTGACAGCCGAACGGAGGGCATGGATGAGAAGGTACATAAAATAATCAGTGAGGAGGCTCTGTATACCCGGACCGGTATTCAGAAGCAGATTTTCAATACCATCTACCAGCTTATGGCTGTAAAGAGCAGACATCCCGAGTATATGGAGCAGGCAGAAGCTTTTCTGATGATACCGGATTATCTTCATTTTCTGCTTAGCGGGGTAAGATGCTGCGAATATACCAATGCAACGACGACGCAGCTGGTAAATCCGGATACCATGGATTGGGATATGGAGCTGATAGCGATGCTGGGTTATCCCAAAAGGATATTTTCAAAGATTCTAAAGCCCGGCACGTATCTGAATCATCTTACAGAAGAAGTGCAGGAAGAGGTAGGATATAATTGCAGGGTGGTTTTACCGGCCAGTCATGACACCGGCTCGGCAGTTGCGGCGGTACCGTCAATACGTGAGAATCCCCTGTACATCAGTTCAGGAACGTGGTCACTGATGGGAACGGAGCTAAGCCGCACCAACCGGTCAGATAAAAGCAGGGAGAGGAACTTTACCAATGAGGGAGGCTATGGCAAACGCTTCCGGTATTTGAAAAACATTATGGGATTATGGATGATACAATGTGTGCAAAAGGAGACAGGAGAAGAATATTCTTTTTCCGAAATCGGAAGATTGGCTTCCAGGGCGGATATCCCATCAATTGTTGACTGCAATGCTGCACGTTTCCTGGCCCCTGTCTGTATGACGGATGAGGTGAAAAAGGCCTGTGAGGAAAGCGGTCAAAGGGTTCCGCAGGGAATCGGAGAGGTGGCAGCCGTCATCTACAACAGCCT
>JAEZXP010000128.1 GCA_023419655.1 Bacillota bacterium
ATAAATATTTGGTGAATTTCGCAATAAATAACAACTTTTACTTTCTTTTTTTGCATATCAGAATTATAATGATATAATAGTATATAATTATAACAGTGACAAGCGGCAAGCCGCTCGTCTTATGTTAATAAAAACGAAAGGATGATTATATGAAAAAGTTTGGTAAGTTCGTATTTGGAACCCTCTCTCTGGCAACACTAGCGGTAGGCGCTTATTATGTCTATAAAACCTTCATAAAGAATGATTATTCCGATGACTTTGATGAATTCGAAGATGAATTTGATGAATTCGACGACTTTGATACAGATGAAGATTCCGGTGAAATAAACGAATCAAGGGAATATGTACCCATCCCCATTGATCATGAAACTGCTGCCAGCGAAGCAGATGAGACCAGTGACGAATCGGATGAGGCTGCCGGCCAGCCGGAAGCATAATCCTGCGATACAAAAACAACCGGCATAACCATTTGATAGCAGAATCTATCGTTACGTTAATATCCCTCTCCTTTGATTATACAAAGAAGAGGGATATTATTATTTCCTGCAAAAGCGGTTGTATATCGCTTACTTTGCCAGCAATTCTTCGACATCCTCCACAAGCATCGTGTAATACGTCACATTATATATGGCGTGGGAGGCGATACCCATATAGGTATTGTCTACTGCTAACGCACTCTCCTTAATGGTAATCTGAGTGTCCATATCCTCACCGATAAGATTAATGACATATTGTATAGCCGCCTTATTCTCACTGCCTTGTGTGAAAGTATGCTTCTCCATTACTGAATAGAACGCCTCTATTTCTTCTGTGGTTTTTATCGTCTTTTTCTCTCCTGACAGCTTGGAAGCAAGTACAATCTGTTCTACCTTCCCGGCTTCTATCGCGGCAATATCCGTAAAAGCAACAGTGGTTTCTTTCTGAAAGATCAACGAATCACTTTCTTCTTCACCTGTAGTCTCCGGAATATCCGCGTCATTTTTTTCTATATTATCGATAGACTTTATGGATGTATACAAATCAGAGGCGCCATTCCCATCCACATCATCCGCTATCTGGACATCCGCCTTTGGTTCATCCACACTGCCGCCTAAGCTCCCACTTTCTCCCATGTCATAGCTTTTAATATCATCCATCTTAGCAGACTCATCTTTCACGCCATCCGCACTCCCGGCAGCATTATCATTCATGGACCTTTCTTGTACCATATCCATCTTTTTACTCGGATTCAATATCCTTGTGGCATTGATACCTGCTACCAGTATCAGCACCGCTGCCGCTGCTGTAATCAGCGTACGGGTATATCGATACAGAGCGGAGGGCTTTTTATATCGAAGCTCCTCTTTAGCACCTGGCAAGGTCTTGTCCTTAATACCTGCCGGATTTCCAGTCTCTTGCTTTTTAATCCTATCCAGCGTTCTATTGATTAAATCCTCTGATACACGAATCCCTTTTGCTTCCAGGGAAGCGTTCAGATGGAACTCTATATTCAATTCATCCATTTCAAGATTATCTCTTTTATCGGTTCTAAAACTCATCTGATATCCTCCCTTCCAACATTCCTTTTAACTTCTGTCTTGCTCTTGAAAGCCTGCTCTTTGCAGTACCTTCTGCAATATTGAGTGTCCGTGCTGCTTCTGCAATCGTCATCTCCTGATAATAAACACACAACACCACATCTTTATATTTTGCAGGCAGGGAAAGAACTGTTTCTTTAATCAAATGGTTCGTGTCCTGATTCTCAACCTCATCATAATCAGCTTCACTAATAATAGCATCCTCCTGATATTCCATCATGGGGACGACTCTCCTGTTATAGGCACTTTTCAAATAGTCTTTGCACGTATTAATCGTAATTCTGATAATCCAAGTCTTTATACTGGAATTTCCTTCAAAAGTTGAAAGCTTCTGATTCACCTTAATAAAAACTTCCTGAAATATATCTTCTGCAGTATGGATATCCTTGACATACATATATGCTGTCCGAAGCACATCATTGCCATATTCCCGTATTAAGGCTTCTATCTCATATGCAGGAGATTGCAAGGACTGGTCGTACTGTATATCCTTCTGCATCCAATAATCCCCCTATACTATACCTTTATATTCCGTCAATTAAATTTGAGCTAGTTATAGTATACATGTACCGCAAGACGATGTAAATGGCAATTTGGATGCAAACAATTATCTTTCCCTTTATGTCAATTAGACGTTGCTGTACCCAATATAGTTCCAATTCTTTTTAAGTGTCATCGGCCTTCTTAAAACAACAAAAAATATGCACATAACATAAGAACGAATCCATTAAAATCAGATTATACGTTCTTTCGTTTGTGCATATTTCTTTTTTATAGCGAAGCGATGGCTCCTATTCTTGCTTGCTGTAAGCCAGACGATACAGGCTTGCATATACGCCCTCTTTTGCAAGGAGCTCTTCGTGGGTGCCGGATTCCTTAATCCCTTCCTCCGTAAGCACCAGGATTCTTTTTGCATTCTTAATGGTTGAAAGTCTGTGGGCAATTACAAATGTCGTACGGTTCCTCGCCAGTCTCTCAAGGGATTCCTGGACAACCTTCTCACTCTCATTATCCAGGGAGGAGGTCGCTTCATCAAAGATTAGTATGGGCGGATTCTTCAAAAACACCCTGGCGATACTAAGTCTTTGCTTCTGTCCGCCTGACAGCTTAACGCCCCGCTGACCGATATCCGTATGATATCCGTCCGGCATCTCCATAATAAAATCATGGGCATTGGCATTTCTTGCCGCCATGATAATTTCTTCCTCCGTTGCATCCGCTTTGCCATAACGGATATTGTCCAGTACCGTACCGGCAAACAGATAGACATCCTGCTGGACGATTCCGATATTCTTACGAAGAGATTTGAGCTTTACATCCCGGATATCCACACCATCTATGGTTATAACTCCCTCTGAAACCTCATAAAACCTTGGTACCAGGCTGCACATCGTAGTCTTTCCCACACCGGATGAGCCTACAAGGGCAATGTATTCTCCGGCTTCCACCTTCAGGTTAATATTACTGAACACATCCTCTTTGGCATCATTATATTTAAAGGCCACGTTCTTAAATTCTATTGTGCCTTTTACATCCTCAAAGGTAATTGCTCCCGGCTTATCTGTAATATCCGGCTCGACCTCCAGTATTTCATAGAACCGGTTGAACCCGGACATCCCGTTCTGGAACTGCTCTGTAAAGTTAATCAGCTTCTTAACCGGGTCAATCAGTGTATTAACATATAGCAAAAAGGTTAATAAATCTCCTACATTTATTATCCCATGGACAATAAATAAGCCTCCGCCGGCAATTACCGCTATATTGATTAAGGCCGTAAACAATGTCAGTCCCGAATGGAATAATGCCATATTCCAATAGCTGTTACGTTTGCTGTCCACGAACCGGGCATTCCCTTCCCGGAATTTACCCATCTCAACCGATTCATTTGCAAAGGATTTTACAACCCTTATTCCTGATAAATTATCTTCAATCTGGGCATTTATATCGGCAATTCTTTCTCTGTTTCTTTTGAAGGCTCTTCGCATCTTTCCACGCATGAACATCGTAAAGGCGAACATAATCGGAAGAAATGCAAATACAATCAACGTCAGGGGCAAATTAACATGTATCAATATAAAGAAAGCCCCGACAAATTTTATGATGGAAATGATGATGTCCTCTGGTCCATGATGGCACAGCTCCGTTACATCAAACAAATCATTGGTTATTCTGGTCATGAGCTGACCCGTCTTCTGGTCATCATAGAAATTAAATGAGAGCTTCTGATAATGCTCAAAGATATCATTTCGCATATCATACTCCATCTTTGCTCCCATCATATGACCCTTATAAGCCGTAAAAAAGGTACTGAGATATTCGATGGCTGCCAATCCCAGCATTGCAAAAAGCAGCTTTATAATGATTGGCGCTGATTCTGAAATTTCATAATTTACCAGTATGTCGTTCGTAATATACCTTACCACCATTGGATATACCAGCGAAATAGCCGATGCCAATAATGAAAAGAACATATCTGCAGCAAATAATCCAAGGTATGGCCTATAATAAGACAAAAACTTCTTCGTCTTCTTATTCATTGCTATCTCCTGTCTAAAGCCTCTTTGAAAGGTCATACATCTTTTGATTGATATCCTTTGTCATGGCTAATGCTTCAATTATATCGTAGTCTATGAATTCACCGCCCTTATAGGCAACTACTCGATTCTTTTTTCCGGCAATAAGCAAGTCCACCGCTCTTGCACCCATGGATGAGGCATACACGCGGTCTCTTGCCGTAGGGCTTCCGCCTCTCTGGGCATGGCCAATAATTGTCGCCCTGGCTTCCATTCCTGTGGCAGCTTCTATTCTCTTTGCCATTCCGTCAGAATCGCCCACGCCCTCTGCATTGATGATAATATAGTGTTTTTTCCCGGTCTCTCTTCTGCGGTTGATATTATCTATAATCTTTTGTTCACTATAATCATCACGCTCTCTAATCAGGATATTCTCGGCACCGTTTGCAACACCGCACCAGATGGCAATATGTCCTGCTTTTCTTCCCATAACCTCAATGATGCTGCATCTTTCATGGGATGTCGATGTATCCCTTATCTTATCAACTGTCTCCATCGCAGTATTAACAGCCGTATCAAAGCCGATGGTATAATCAGTGCAGGCTATATCAAGGTCAATCGTTCCCGGAACTCCGACCACGTTGATACCCTGTTTTGCCAAATCCACCGCTCCCCGAAATGAGCCGTCTCCGCCGATAACCACAATTCCTTCGATTCCATGCTTTCTGCATATCTCGGCAGCTCTTATCTGTGCCTCTTCTTTTAAAAATTCCGGACAACGAGCTGTATAGAGAATGGTTCCTCCCCGCTGAATAATATCGGATACCGTCTTAGCTTCCATATCAAAGATATCTTCTTCTAATAATCCCAGATATCCTCTTCGGATTCCTTTTACATTCACGCCCTCTTTCATAGCCGTTCTTACGACTGCACGAATTGCGGCATTCATACCAGGGGCATCTCCGCCGCTGGTTAAAACTCCAATTGTACTGACTTTGCTTTTCATTAACAACTGACCTCCACTAATTTTTAGCTATCTTGTATTCTAATTCATTTTCCCTATCGTATCAAGAGACTTTTCGACAATAAGCACATTATTCTCTGAATACACCTGCCTAAGCGCTGTTATCAGCTCCTGATTTGCCTTTACATTTCTGCTTTTTGGCAGACGCTTCATCGCCTTTTCCTTTTCACAGTATATAACGACCGCATCATTTCCGTCATATTTATCCAGAAGCGTATATAGCTCCTCCTCGGTCTTTTGATACTCCGCCAGCTCTTTGAACCGAACCCACAATTCCCTTGGCACTGCGTCAAATTCTATAATATCCTGACAGATAAGCTTCGCATCCTTATCCTCTTCCACTGTCGTCCTGCCCCGTATAAATATCTTATTATCAATCTCAAGCATATTCTTATATTTCTCAAAATCTCTGGGAAATACAATCACCTCAATCGCCCCGAACATGTCCTCAAGCATTACAAAGGCCATTGCACTGTTCGTTCGGGTTGTCTTTATCGTTTTTGATGTAATCATGCCGCCGATGGTCTGCAGGCTCCCGTCCTCGACCTTGGATCTGCCTGCCTCTTCATCGATAATAAAATCATATGAATAGCCGGTTACATTCTTTTTTATTTTATCTGAATAATCCTCCAGTGGATGGCCGCTTACATAGATGCCCAAGACCTCTTTTTCAAATGCCAGTATCTCTTCCTTCTTATATTCTTCCACATCCGGAAGATTTAACTCATATTCCTGCCGCACCTCTTCTCCTGCAAAATCAAACAGATTCATCTGCCCTGCCATATTATACTTTTTTTCCTCTGCTATCCGGTCAAGAATCTGGATATAGCTTATCATAAGCTGGTGTCTGTTATCATGAATCCTGCTAAATACCCCTGCTTTGATAAAGTTCTCAATCGTTCTTTTATTGACCTCCTTGCCCGACAGGCGGGTAGCAAAATCATTTAGATTCTTATAAGGTCCGTTAAGCTCTCTTTCCGTCACAAGCGCCTCGATGACCGGTCTGCCTACACCTTTAATGGCAGAAAGGGCGTATCGAATTGCACCGTCCGATACCGTAAAGACTGCATCCCCTTCATTGATATCCGGGGGAAGAATTGCAATATCCATCTGCCGGCAATTATAGATATACTGTGCCACCTTACCGGGATTATCAATTACCGAGGTCATTAAAGCCGCCATAAATTCAACAGGATAATGGTATTTAAGATAAGCCGTCTGATAAGAGATAACCGCATATGCCGCCGCATGGGATTTAGTAAATGCATACTTTGCAAAGTCCACCATTTCATCAAAGATATGATTCGCTACTGTTTCCGGTATGCCGTTTTTTACACAGCCGGGAACATTCTCCTCTTCATTGCCATAGATAAAGGTCTTTCGCTCCTTTATCATGACGTCTTCCTTCTTTTTTGACATGGCTCTTCGAACCAAATCACTTCGTCCATAGCTGTATCCTGCAAGGTCTCTTACAATCTGCATAACCTGCTCCTGATATACGATACAGCCATGAGTGGTTGACAGGATGTGTTCCAGCTGGGGACAGTCATAGCTTATCAGCCCCGCTTCATTCTTGCCCTTGATATATTTTGGTATAAAGTCCATCGGGCCGGGTCTGTACAGGGCAATGCCCGCTATAATATCCTCCAGGTTGCGGGGCTTTAACTCTTTCATAAAGCTCTTCATTCCGCTGCTTTCCAATTGGAATACTCCCTCTGTTTTGCCGGAGCCAATCAGCTCATATACCTTGCTTTCGTTATAATCAATCTGATTAATATCCAGCTTATCGTTCGGATTCCTGTTCTTGTTAACCAATTCCACCGCATTTTGAATAACCGTCAGGGTTCTCAGTCCTAAAAAGTCCATTTTTAACAAGCCCAGTTCCTCCAGTGTAACCATGGTAAACTGAGTCGTGACAGAATCATCGGATGCCGTGCATAAGGGTACATTTTCATCAATACTTTCCCTGCCGATTACAACACCGGCGGCATGCATCGAGGTATGTCTGGGGAGACCCTCAAGCCTCTTCGACATATCAACCAGCCGCTTTATATCCTCGTCACCCTCGTAAAGCTTTTTAAAATCCGGATTAATCTTTAATGCCTTCTCTATCGTAATTCCTATCTCAGCCGGAATCATCTTCGCTGCAATATCTACCTGTGAATAAGGCAAATCCAAAGCCCTTCCCACATCGCGGATTACCGCACGGGCAGCCATGGTACCAAAGGTTACAATCTGTGCAACCTTATCCTTGCCATACTTCTTGGTAACATAATCAATAACCTCCTGCCTTCTTTCAAAGCAGAAGTCAATATCGATATCCGGCATGGTCAGGCGCTCCGGATTTAAGAACCGTTCAAAAAGCAGATTGTATTTGATGGGGTCGATATCTGTTATCTTAAGAGAATAGGATACGATTGAGCCAGTGGCACTGCCTCTTCCCGGACCTACCATAATGCCGTTATCCCGGGCATATTTGATGAAGTCCCAAACCACAAGAAAATAATCGGCGAATCCCATATCTTTAATGGTTTTCAGCTCATATTCCATACGCTCCCAAAGCTCCTGTGATACATCGCCATATCTTTCCTGCATACCTTCCCTGCAAATAAGCGTCAGATATTCCTGCGCCGTATAAGGAGCGGGTACTGGATAGACAGGTAATTTATATCCGCCGAATTCAATTGTTACATCGCAGCGCTTTGCTATCTCATATGTATTGTTGAGTGCCTCTTCAGCATATGGGAATATCTCAAGCATCTCTTCCGGGGATTTGAGGTAATACTGTCCTCCTTCATATCGCATACGGTTCTCATCAGAGACCTTTTTCTGCGTCTGGATACACAAAAGTATATCATGGGAATCCGAGTCCTGTTCATAGGTATAATGAACATCATTCGTAGCAACAAGCTTTATGCCGGTCTCATTCGACATTCGAATCAGGCCCTGGTTAACAGTCTTTTGCTCAGGAATCCCATGGTCCTGAAGCTCAAGAAAGAAATTACCCTTTCCGAATATCTTTTCATAGCTTAAAGCTGCATCCTTCGCCTCCGCATAAAATCCTCTTCTAAGATTTCCTGCCACTTCACCGCCAAGGCATGCACTCAAAGCAATGATTCCCTCACTATATTTGCTTAGAATCTCCTTGTCCACTCTGGGCTTATAATAAAAGCCCTCTAAGAAGCCTATGGATACGATTTTCATCAGATTCTGGTATCCTGTATTATTTTCCGCCAAGAGCACCAGATGATAATAACGGTCCTCTGTTGCCCCCGGTTCTCTGTCGAATCTGGAATTCGGTGCAACATAAACCTCACAGCCTATAATGGGCTTTATATTCTCGGAAAGGCAGGCTTTATAAAAATCAATGACACCATACATAACTCCGTGGTCCGTTATAGCAATACTATCCATGCCAAGTTCCTTTGCACGTAGCACCATCTCCTTGATTTTACCTGAACCATCAAGAAGACTGTATTCCGTATGAAGATGTAAATGAGTAAAATTCATCGTTATTCCTCCTCTCCTGTACCCGTAAACATTATTCCTTACTATCAGAGTAACGAAAGAATCCCAGGATAAATCCGGGATTCTAATGTCAATCTATCAATTACTTTTACCAATCTCTTGGCGGCCTCTCAGGGTCTATGATTTCATCCAGATTAAACAAGTCCGCCAGCCTTTCCGGGAATTGCAGCATTGCCTGCCCGTCCAGAGGTCTCCTTGTCATTCTTACATAGTCATCCTTTATATGCATCCATGGCTTACTGTCAACTCCGCAAAAATAATTGAATCCTTTTTCTTTTGCGAACTTATATTTTTCACTCGAATAGTGACCCATTGTTGTCTCAAAGTCCACTCCTTTAGGAAAAATATAGATATCAGTCGGCCCTATAATGTGTAAAACCTCATCAACCCATCTCTGTGTATCTCTTTTAAAATGCTCTGTAGTTATCTCCAAAGAGTTCCTATGTCCCCAACTATGAGAAGCAAATTCCCAGCCATTGGCCTTCATAGCTTCCGCAACTTCCTTAGCTGTCTCTACATCTTGTGCATAGGTAGGTGATTCGAGATCATTCGTCCTATATCCAAGAACGCCCTCATACCCTGTTAAAGCAATTATACCCTTGGCACCCTTATAGGAGAAATCAGGATGCTCTTCTACAAACTTGTCCAGTATAGGAACCATATCGAAATCTCCCTGTACCGCACTTCCATCATCTAAAATCATCTCACAGGTGACCTTCCCGTCATCCCCAATCATAAGGCGCGAAGCAAATCCGTCAGGCTTCATGTATTCATAATAACTGACATCATCCTGAGACAGGACAAATGGCTTCTTACCCTCAGGCAGATATATCTTCTGTTCCTTGAATTTGTATGTTCCGTCATCCTGTAACTCAGGCTTTGCTATGTCATGTATGCTGACAAGTACATACCCATCCTCATACATTTTTTGCATCATCTTATTAAATTCATATATGGTCGTCATATACATATTATAGCCGGTTGAGGTATAATCAGCATCAAATGCTTTGCTATTATCGGCTACAAGAGTATGAAAAAACACATGATTAAACTCAGTAACTGATTTATATGAGCCTCCGTACAAAAGTAAGGAATCCTTCGTCGTCTCCAAATCCTGGATTGCCTTAACAAGGGCAGGATATACCTGATAGCCTCCTTCTGCACCCTGATAGGTTTTAATAAGCTCGATTGCCGCGTCATAGTCATAGCTTAAGGTAAGCTTATTGGCCTCTGCTATCAGTTCTTCTCTTGCCTCTATCTCTTTTTGCAGTCTTTCCTGTTCTTTCTGTGCCTCCAGCTGCTCCGGAGTTAGTTTTTCTTCTTTTTTACCGCCATTATCATTCACATTCTTATCATTATTCTTATCTTCGTTCGGTGAGTTTTCCGTAATCTTATCCGGATTATCATTCTTTTTATTGTTTCGTGAAACAATATAATAAGAACCTGCCAGTAACACAAGCACTGCCAGCTCAATCACAAGAATAACGCTGAATCTTTTTAACGATTTCTTTTTTCGTCTTGCTCTCTTCTTATCGGCCATGTCACACCTCTTTCTATTATACTATATACTTTAAATTTATGGATACATTTCGCATACAGTATAGCAT
>JAEZXP010000172.1 GCA_023419655.1 Bacillota bacterium
ACCCTGGATTATTCAGGGGTAGAGCATGCACAATTTGAGGATGATGTATATTATTACTATGTAAAGGCTGTGCCGAAAGTAACCGTGACGGTGTCTCAGGTCAATGTCAAGCATTTTAATATAAAGAACTCCGGCAGAAGGGAATTTAGCGACACGGATACGGATATGGAAGAGACAGATGATTATGAATATGAAGAGGATGAGGAAGAGGATACGAATTCATAGCAAGGACATGATTCTCTCATAATTACAGATTATAATAAAGAGCGTAATCGGGCATACGATTTAACATGATAATAACGGCGGGAGAGATGGAGTATGGAGGTAATCAGGAATATAATAAATGATTATAGGTTGACGATACCTGATATTCATATTACCGATATAATTGAAATTATTATACTTGCATTCCTTATTTATCAGGTAGTCAAGTGGATAAAGAACACAAGAGCCTGGACTTTGGTTAAGGGTCTTGTTGTTGTAATGTTATTTTGGTTCCTCGCAGTTATATTTCAATTAAATGTTGTAAAATGGATTATTTCCAACACAATAAATGTAGGTATTATTGCTATCTTAATTGTTTTTCAGCCGGAGCTTCGAAAAGCATTGGAGCAGTTAGGGAAGAAAAACATAGTCCGCTCCATAATAATCTTTGATGATGCGAAGGATAAGGGCGAGAGATTCTCGGACCATAGCCTGAATGAGATTATCCGGGCAACCTTTGAGCTGGCAAGGAATAAAACCGGTGCATTGATGGTTATTGAGGAAGGAACGCCCCTGAATGAATTTGAAAGTACTGGAATATTTATTGACAGCATGATAAGCAGTGAGTTATTAATTAATATATTTGAGAAAAATACGCCGCTGCATGACGGAGCCGTTATACTTAGAGGAAACCGAATCGTAGCCGCCACCTGTTATCTTCCCTTGTCCGATAATATGCAATTAAGCAAGGATTTAGGAACAAGACACCGTGCCGGGATAGGTATCAGTGAGCTGTCAGACAGCCTTACCATCATCGTCTCCGAGGAGACGGGAAAGGTGTCTATAGCAAGGGAAGGCAAGTTGATTCGTAATGTTGATGGCGATTATCTCAGGGCGAAATTGATTGATGCCCAGAAAAAATCTACCGACAATAACCGGTTGAAATTTTGGAAGGGAAGATTTAAGAATGAAAGAGAAGTTGACTAGAAATATTGGCGTTAAGATAATGTCCGTACTTCTTGCCGTTTTATTGTGGCTGGTCATTACAAATCTGGACGACCCTGTCAGGTACAAGGAATTCTCAGATGTGCAGGTTACTATCTTGAATGAGGACATTATAAAGACCCCTAACCAGAGCTATGTAATTGCGGAAGGTGAAACCATCGATTTTAAGGTTGCTGCCAGACGTTCTATTATC
The DNA here is from genome assembly GCA_023419655.1 of Bacillota bacterium. GTDB lineage: Bacteria > Bacillota > Clostridia > Lachnospirales > Lachnospiraceae > Mobilitalea. The sequence goes on from JAEZXP010000172.1 coordinate 1,403, forward strand.
GAGTCCTTAACTGAGTCGGATTTTGATGTAACAGCTGACTTTGCTCATTTATCCAGTGTCAATTCGGTTAATATCAATATCAAACCCAGAAGATATAAAGACGATATACAGATTGTTGACAGAGGGGAAGTTCAATATGTCATTGTCAGCATAGAGGAATTATTAGCAAAGCAATTTAAGGTAAATATAGTGGAGAAGGGCAAAGCAGCCGAAGGATACTATCTGGGACCCAAATCAGCCACGCCGGTTATGATAGAAGTGACCGGTCCTAAGAGCCGGATTGAAAACATAAAGCAGGTCGTGGTAGAGGCGGATGTGGAAGGAGCCTCTAAAAAGGTAACCCAATTATTAAGGCCTTCGTGTCTGGATGAAGAAGGCAATGTAATTGACGCCTCCAGATTAGGCTTCAGCAGCAGATATATAGAGATAACCATGGAATATTATCCGATTAAGGAGATTCCATTAACAATAACGACTGTCGGACAGCCGGCAGACGGCTATATTATGACGAATATGGAGTATCAGCCCAAGACGATAGAGATTGCCGCTGAGGCTTCAAAGCTAAGGAGCATCAATATGCTGGAAGCTACGTATGATATTACTGGTGCGAATGGCAGAATAGAGGATTATATTGAATTGCCTGAATGGCTGGAGGAAGGGGTCTATCTGGTTGGTGCAGATACATCTGCTTCGATAAATGTTACGATAGAGAAGGTTGAGACAAAGGAATTATCCATATGGCCCAATGATATCGAGCTTAGAAATAAACCAAATAGTCTGGACGCGTCCTATATTACAAAGGGACCTATCAAGGTCAATATCCTGGGTCCCGCCAGTGAGATAGAACCGGTAACGAGGAATACGCTGAAGCCTTTTATTAATTTATCGGAATATTCCTCCGGTACATATTATTTGTACCTTGAAACCGACATATCTAAGAATGTATCAATTGATGATGCTTCCAAAGTGCTTCTAAATCTTGTTGTGGAACCTTAATAGATGTAATTATTTATAGATGAAAATTCAGGAAGAATGCAAAGAGCTGGCGATTAGATAATATACTAATCGCCGGCTTTTTATATGCCGTAATACAATCAGCCGGAGATTGACTTGCGATTAGAATAGGAATATAATGTAGAGACCATGGATTAGGGATTGATAAAAGGATTTTGCTGATTAAGAGAATAAAGAAATCTGATATGTATAACATATTAAATATAGAATATATCATTGTCAGTATGCGAGGTCTTATGGTTGAGAAAAAGAACAGATTTGAAAATATTTATTTGAGATATACATTATCATTTGTTGTATTGGCACTTATCACTTTCTTGCCATTTTTAACAGAAGGTAAATCCTTTGTATGGGAGACGGACGGGATAAGCCAGCATTATCCTATCTTATATTATTACGGCAATTTATTGAAAGGAATTTTATCGGGACAGGGATTTCCCATGGTCGATTTTAGAATCGGCCTGGGCTTTGATACCATTTCAACAACGCATTATTATGCGCTGGGAGATCCGATTGCATTGCTCTCCGTGTTTATGACTTCGAAAATTGCCGTTTTTATCTATGGTATGCTGGTCATATTGCGTCTGTATCTTGCGGGAATCTCCTTTATCCTGTTTGCAGGGATTTGGAGAAAGAAGGACTTGCCGGTACTTCTGGGAGCCTTGATTTATGTTTTTTGCGGCTATTCTTTTTATGCGGGAGTAAGACATCCCTTTTTCCTAAATCCAATGATTTATTTGCCGCTGCTGCTTCTTGGCATCGAGAGGATAATGCAGAAAAAAAAGCCGGTTTTATTTATTATGATTACATTTACGGCTGCGATAAGTAACTTTTACTTCTTCTACATGTTAACAATTGCAGCTGTCTTTTATTTTATTATCCGGTATATTTTTGTATATCAGAAGTCACACCAGAAAGTTTTTAAAGGCTTTCTGCTGACAGGACTGCGAACGGCAGGGTATTATCTGGTTGGACTTGGTATGGCAGCATTTATATTTCTTCCGGTCGTCTATGCATTTATGCAAAATGGCCGTTCGGAAAGCAAACCGCAGCTGCTTATAGGGTTTTTACATTATCAAAAAGGCTATTATTATAAATTGCTTCAGGGATTATTTGCAACGGGGATATCTCCGGGATATTGGGTTAACCTTACATTTTCAACCGTTATAGCCGTTAGTCTGGCTATTGCAATGACCTATAAAAAGTATAGGCAGCTAAGGGCAGTAATCGTTGCCGCATTCCTTGGGTTATCAATACCTCTGTTCGGATATGCGATGAACGGATTCTCCTATATTACGAACCGGTGGAGCTTCTCCATCAGTATATTGGCGGCAATTTTATTTACAATAACCTATGATGAGTTATTTGTAAAAAATAAAAGACGGAACATCCTTCTTTCGCTGGGGGCACTGGGATATGGAATCATTGCATTTTATAATAATTCCAATAAGCTGGTAAAATATGAATTCTTTTTATTGGCAGCTACAATCATGATAATACTGCTGCTTCAATCCGACCGGTTTATAGAGAAAAAATCACTTAAGAAGTTCGTCCTGACGGCGCTTGTCTTTATTACCCTGGGATTTCACGGATATGCATATTATTCGCCCGGGTTCTATGGATATGTTGATGAGTTCCTGACCAGGAAGGAAGTGGAGGAGCAAACCCGTGCGGGAGTGCTGACGATGATAGATGCCATAGAGGATGACTCCTTTTACCGCATTGAAACCTTCGGTGATAAAAGCAGAAATGAAGCATTATGCAAAGATTTTTATGATGTATCGGGTTACTTTAGTGTTATGGACGGAAATATAACGGACTATTATAAACAGCTGGAGCTATTAAACCAACGCAATGCCTACCGATTTGATAATCATGATAACCGTACGGTATTAAATGCATTGGCCAATGTAAAATATTTTGTCACAACACATAAGAGTACCGCACCCTATGCGTATGAATTAATAGGCAAAAAAGAAGGCCCGGATAAATATTATCTTTATAAGAATCTGTTCTGGGTACCTTTTGGTTATACCTATGACCATTATATTCTGGAAAATGAATATGATAAGCTGAGTGCATTGGAAAAACAGAGTACGCTGCTAAAGGCTGTTGTCCTGGAGAATGAGCTGGATAGCATCCCTAAAATTGCGCAGGATTTCGACAGGGGTATTGAAGGGCTTAGAGCGGACATTATACCCGACGAGAATATAGAATTGAAGGACGGCTTAATTAAGGTCAAAAAGGCCGGAGCCACAATTACGCTGAATACCCAGTCAAAGCCTAAATCAGAGGTATATGTAAGACTTAAAGGATTTAATATAGAAAAACGCGCTTCCACAATGATGACCTTAAAGGTGCGGGCTGAAAAGGAAGCCGCTAAGAATGTAAATGTAAGAAGCCGCTATCATAACACCTATTTTAGAGAGGATTATCTTATTAATACCGGATACAGTAAGAAGAGTAAATCGTTTATTACGATTGAATTTTTACAAAAGGGAACCTATAGCTGTGATAGCATTGAGGTATATAATGTGGAGATGGATTACTATAAAACCGCTATCAAGGAGCTGGGACGATTTGCATTAAGCAATATAAAACAATCCAACAATCTGATTCAGGGGGATATTACCTTGGACCGTGATAAAATGATGGTATTTAGTATTCCTTATAGTAAGGGATGGAAGGCGTATGTGAATAATCAAAGAGTAGAGGTTCTTCGGGCTAATACGATGAACACAGCCATTGCTTTAGAAGAGGGAGAGAATCATATCACCCTCCGATACCGGACACCGTTTTTAATGCCCGGAATGATTATTTCGGCAGCAGCCTTGCTCGTATTTACCATAATACTAATCGATATCAAACGTAAGCCAGAACCATCTGACTTTTAATATTACTGACAGGAAGGGGAAAGGACATGGAAGTATTATCAGTAATTGTTCCGTGTTACAATGAAGAGGAAGTTCTGCCGCTTTTTTATGAAGAGATTACAAAAGTAGCAGAATTACTAAACCAACTAAAATTTGAATTTATATTTGTCAATGACGGCTCCGGAGACAATACGCTGGCGGTAATTAAGTCTATGCGGCAGAAGGACGAAAGGGTTCATTACTCTTCTTTTTCAAGAAATTTCGGAAAAGAGGCCGCTATCTATGCAGGGCTTAAAAAAGCTGCCGGAGATTATGTGGTTATTATCGATGCAGACCTTCAGGACCCGCCCGCTCTGATAAGTGAAATGTATGACGCTGTAAAGAATGAAGGATTTGATTGTGTTGCAACCAAGCGTAATACCAGAGAAGGAGAGCCGAGGGTACGTTCATTTTTTGCCAGGTGCTTTTATCGCCTGTTCAATAAAATATCGAAGATAGAGATTATGGACGGTGCAAGGGACTACCGGTTTATGACCAGACAGGTCGTGGATGCAATTTTGGATATGTCTGAATACAACCGGTTTTCCAAGGGCATCTTTAGCTGGGTGGGCTTTAATACAAAATGGCTTGAGTATAATAATATACAAAGGGCGGCGGGTGAAACAAAGTGGTCATTCTGGAAACTGTTCTTGTATTCGATTGAAGGGATTACGGCATTTTCTACGGCACCCTTGGCGTTGGCATCCGTATTCGGAATTATATTCTGCCTTTTATCATTTTTGCTTATAATCGTTATCATACTGAGGACCATTATCTGGGGTGATCCGACCTCCGGGTGGCCGTCCTTAGTATGTATAATTAGTCTGCTGAGCGGAGTTCAGATGCTTTGTACTGGAATTATGGGACAATATCTGGCAAAGACATATTTGGAATCAAAGAAAAGGCCTGTATTTATTGTAAAAGAAGATGAATAAATATAGATTTATGTGAAAAAATCAGTTGCCAATCAAATTCTTCGGTGCTATAATTGAGGTCACTATATTTTAGTGGTCTTATTCATACTATTTATAAGTGCTACATATTATAACATAATAACGTAACAACGATAAATCACATGAAAGGATATGATCAATTGGGACTCGAGTAGACAATAGCACATTGTTTATTGTTAAGAAATACAGTGTGATATACCGACTCCGTAGTTAGTATAATTTTTTAATCTTGTATTTTTTAATAAATTATATTAATTGGGAGGATATGCAATGATGAATTATAAAAGATATAAAAGAAATCCAGTGATTGAGCTTGCGGATAGGCAATGGCCTAATAAGGAAATTAAAAAGGCACCGGTTTGGTGCAGTGTAGATTTAAGAGACGGAAACCAGGCATTAATTGAGCCGATGGTTGTTGAAGAAAAGATTGAATTCTTTAAGATGCTGCTTGATTTGGGATTTAAGGAAATAGAAGTGGGATTTCCATCTGCTTCCCAGATAGAATATGATTTCCTAAGACAGCTTATTGACCGGAAGTTAATTCCCGATGATGTAACAGTCCAGGTACTGGTACAATGCAGAGAGCATTTGTTAAAAAGAACTTTCGAGGCGTTGGAGGGCTTGCCGAAGGCAATCGTTCATATTTATAATTCTGTGTCCGTATTACAGCGGGACGTGGTATTTAATATGAACAAAGAGCAGATTAAGAAGATTGCAGTTGATGCTGCCGGAATGGTTAAGGAATATGCGGAAGAATTTCCAGGGGAAATTATATTGGAATATTCGCCGGAAAGCTTTACCGGAACCGAAGTTGACTATGCGCTGGAAGTATGTGAGGCAGTAATTGATACCTGGGGTCCTACTCCGGAAAATAAGATAATCATTAATCTTCCTTCAACAGTGGAGATGAATACTCCAAATGTGTATGCTGACCAGATAGAATGGATGAACAGGAACTTTAAGAACAGGGATAGCATCATTCTCAGCGTGCATCCTCACAATGACCGCGGAACCGGTATAGCAGCCACAGAGCTGGCAATTCTGGCAGGAGCAGACAGAGTAGAGGGGACCTTATTCGGTAATGGAGAAAGAACCGGCAATGTGGATATCCTGACAATTGCTTTCAATATGTTCTCCCAGGGAATAGACCCGGAGCTTAATATATCACGGATTAATGATATTATAGAAGTGTATGAGCGTTTGACCAAGATGAAGGTTCATGAAAGACATCCCTATGCAGGAAAGCTGGTATTTACGGCATTTTCCGGCTCTCATCAGGATGCAATTAATAAAGGAATGCGTGCGATGAGGGAAAGACAAAGTACGATATGGGAGGTTCCGTATCTGCCTATTAATCCTTCGGATATCGGCAGAGATTACGAACCGGTTGTCCGTATCAACAGTCAGTCCGGCAAGGGCGGTGTAGCATTTATTCTGGAGACATACTTCGGATACAAGCTGCCAAAGTCTATGCATAAGGAATTTGCAGATGTAATACAGTCCGTATCTGAAAAGCAGGGAGAGGTTTCTCCTGAGCAGATTCGGGATGAATTCGTCAAATGCTATATTGACAGGAAAGAGCCGCTGCATTTCAGAAGGTGTAAGTTCGAGGATATTATGGAGCAGGAAGAAGGATGCACGCATACAGTCGTCCATTATACGGACCATGGTGTGGAGAAATCCTTTGAAGCTACCGGAAACGGGCCGATTGATGCAGTCTTGAAGGGCTTAAAGGAAGAGCTTAATATAAATGTTAAGGTATTAGACTATACAGAGCATGCTCTTGGCGGAGGCGAGGGTGCCCATGCTGCGGCCTATATCCATATGGTGGATATCAATACAGGTAAAGCAACCTTTGGCGTGGGAGTCAGCTCCAATATCACCAGAGCATCCATCAGGGCAATGTTTAGTGCCATCAATAGATTGAATTTGAGAAGTTAAATAATCAGGCCTGTAAAAAGGAATCGATACAAAATAAATTTTTAATTGCAGGGCGGTATAGCGCAAAGTTATGCCGTCTTGTTCTTGTGTTATGACGGCATTTCTTTTGAGAATAAGTGAGTTATCATAATTGTTATTTGCTGGCGTAATACCTTCAAGTTTATGCTTCCATGATAATGAAAAGCATGTTCCTGCCCTAAAATATCTGCCAAGGTATAAAGTAAGTACATTTTTTCGGATAAATTGGCTTTGGTGACATTTGGAGTATTAAAAGCGTTTACAAGTGCCGACAAAATCATATCCTCATACGCCGCAAAGTGCTGCATAATTTCCGGGTTTGTCTCCTGCATATGACCTAACTCGCTTACGGTTTGCTTTGAATTGATATAAAGATTGATAAATAAATCAATGCACTTGTCAATAAACACTTGTGTATTAACGGGTTTTGGGAGGTTCTCTAATTCATCTAATAATGGTCTGAGATGACTATCAAGAAAGTACTCAAAAGAAGCATTATAAATATCTTTCTTATCTTTGAAGTAGCTGTACACGGTTCCTGTAGAAACGCCTGCCGCCTTTGCTATTTCAACAGTGTTCGTATTGTAAAAACCTTTTTCACAGAATAAATCTAATCCGGCTTTTATTATTTTTGCTTTCTTTTCGATAGAGCGCTTCTGTATCGGCTCACGAACAGGTAAATCACTCAATTCCAGCACCACCTTTCATAAGGACAAGTATACCGTATAACACTCATTTGGTCAATGAATGTGAAGGATTATTCATATTGACAATAAAAGCGGTAATTACTATAATAAGAACATGAAACAATATTCATATTTGAAAGGGGAGTATCACATGAAAAAATTACTGCTTCGACAGCTTTGTGATGAGGATGTTGCTTTATTAGAAAAATGGCTTCATGTACCCCATGTAGCGGCATGGTATCACGACCCGTTGGATTGGATTGATGAAATCCGGAAAAGGAATAATGAGTTTTCATTTTTACATCATTTCATAGTAGAAGCAGAGGGCAAACCTATTGGCTTTTGTCAATACTACGAATATCGTCACAGCGGAGAGGACTGGCATGGCCACACGGACATTGACGGCACTTACAGCATTGATTACCTGATTGGCGAGACCGGATACCTTGGTAAGGGATTTGGTAAAGGAATTGTTCAGTCGTTAATCGAAAAAGTCGGATTGCAAAACAATGCAAAGCGTATTATTGTGCAGCCTGAACAGGAAAACAAGCCTTCCTGCAATGCACTGCTGTCATGCGGCTTTTCTTTTGACACGAATAATGGAATCTTTATCATGGAATTCTAATTCGTTTTTATATTTTCTTATCATTATTCTTGAGGACTATTTTACGGCTCTAATCGATATAGTGATGATTAATCCATCAAAACAAGGAAAAAATATAGAAAGGCTGTAAAATATAAACCCGTATCGTAAGGTTTTTGTAATATCCCGTATCCTTGACGCATTATAGGGCTTAGTGATATAATGTACGCGAATAAGCGGATTAGTCCATGGAAATCAATACGATTTATATGACATGATTTTTATGTCATAGTAAATCGTGTTGGTTGACATGGATAAGTGCAACGCGAACGAAAGAACGCAGTTCTTTCGTTCCTAATCCGCGTAAGGTGTATAGAAGCGTAAGCGGATAAACTGACAAAACCGCAGGTTTTCGTTCCTAATCCGCGTAAGATGTATAGAGCCGTAAGCGGATAAACTGACAAAACCGCAGGTTTTTGTTCTTAATCCGCATAAAGTGTATAGAACCGTAAGCGGATGCTTTCATCCGCTTTTACATGGTATAGCAAGTAATCCTAAAATCAAGTGGAGGCTAGATAATGAAGGTTAGCATAATCATTCCGTTTCATAAAGGAGAGGCATTTTTAAAAGATTGTCTGGATAGCTTAGCGGCACAGACATACCGTGATATGGAGGTTATTATCGTTAGTGACCATGCACCGGAGGAAGAACTGGCATGTCTTACGGAGTATGAAGGTGAACTTAACCTGAAATTATACCATCTTGAGAATAAGACGGGGGTGGCTGCGGCAAGGAATATGGGCTTAGACGCAGCGACCGGAGATTATATATATTTTCTTGACAGTGATGATTATCTATATGAAGATGCCATCCAGACCCTTGTCTTGGGTGCTCTTGAAAGAGATGACGATATTATCTATGGTAAAAAGAAGCCTACCTGGTTTCAGAGAAGTGTATATTTGCTGAGAGAGCAGCAGGAGCAGGAAGCCTTAGACCAGGAAGAAGAAAAGGATGAAAATGATCTGGAAACACCGGAGCTCAAGATGGAGGACGACCAGGAGGACGAATCCGGAAATCAAGGCGATGGCTCGGAGGACCCTTCGGATGATAGGGACAGCAAAGAGGAAGGCGAGGACTCAAAGCAGGATAGAAGGGACAGGAGAACCAGTCCGGAAGATGATGAAGACGATTATATCCGTGATGAGGATTTATCTGAAGAGGAGCTGCAGCTTCGCAGAGAAGCCAGAACCAGAACGGCATACCGTATACTTGTCAGTAAAAGAAAGGGCGTTAGAAATATATCCGTTCTCAATATCTTATTCAGACGGAGCCTTATTGAAGATAACGGACTGAGATTTCCTGAAAACCTGGTTTATTTTTCGGATATACCATTTCTTATGGAAGCCTTATCAAAAACCAACCGGTACAAAAAACGATTTGGGGCGGTCTATGTCAAGAGGAAGCATAATGATGCCATTAATTTCCCCGCTCTTTCACAAGTAAGGGACCCGAACCGTTTTAATGAATATATTGAGGCGTATTATGAAACCATCAAAAGAATCCCAAAGATATCGGATTTAAAAGACCGGTTTGATAAAAAATATGTTAATTATTATGCAAAAGTGTATGCGCCCCGGTTAAAAAGAAGTGCAAATGATATGTGGCGTGAAGAGTATTTTATCCAGATGAGCAGGCTGTTTAAAGAAATTAACAGGAATGTCATCAAGGAGCTTCGAGGCTATAAGCGGAGGCTTGTTAAGGCGTTGCTAAAACAGGATGTGAACAAATCCATAAAGATTGTAAAGGCACATCTGGGTTATAAGAAATTGAAAAGGATTATCCGTAATAGAAAAGCTCTCGGAAAATTTTTATATATCCATGTATTCTTAAAGAAGCCGATGGCGCATGACTGGATATTATTTGAGAGCTTCTTTGGCAAGAGCTATTCAGACAGCCCGAAATACATCTACGAATACATCGCCTCGAACATACCCGGAAAATACAGATGTGTCTGGGTTATCGATAAAAGGGGAACGAAGATTCCGTTCAGACATAAGAAGATTAAGCGGTTTAGCCTGCGGTATTATTATTATCTGGCAAAATGCGGCTATAAAGTTTTTAACAGCAGACAACCGGAGTGGATGGTAAAAAGAGAGGAAGAAGTGTTCTTACAGACCTGGCACGGAACTCCTTTAAAGAAGCTGGTATTTGACATAGAGGATATTAATTCAGCGACACCGAAATATAAGCAGCAGGTGTATAAGCAGTCCAGAGCCTGGGATTATCTGATTGCAGCCAACGGCTTTAGCAGTGAGACCTTCAAACGGTGCTTTTTGTTTGATAATACTATTCTGGAGACCGGCTATCCAAGAAATGATATTCTTCATTCTCCTGACCGGGACCAGATTGCTGCTATTATCCGAAACAGACTGGGTATACCGAAGGATAAAAAGACAATCCTCTATGCACCAACCTGGAGGGATGACGAGTACTATGGCAAAGGCCAGTACAAATTCGAGCTTCGTTTAAATCTTGATTTGATGAGAGAAAAGCTTGGTGATGAGTACGTCATCCTGCTTAGAACCCACTATTTTATAGCAGATTCTCTTGATGTCAGTGCTTTAAAGGGCTTTGCCTATAATGTCAGCAAATACGATGATATTTCAGAGCTTTATTTGATATCCGATATATTAATAACGGATTATTCATCGGTATTCTTTGATTTTGCCAATTTAAAGAGACCCATGCTGTTCTTTACCTATGATTTGGAGAAGTACAGGGATGTTCTCAGGGGCTTTTATATTGATATTGAGAAGGAAGTTCCGGGTCCCTTGGTATATACCTCGGAAGAAGTTATTGAAAGTATAAAGAATATTGATTTGGTAGCGCAAGAGTATCAGGATAGATATGAGAAATTTTATAACAGATTTTGTGGCTGGGAAGATGGACAGGCATCGAAAAAAGTGGTAGAATCGGTATTTAAGGTGAATTGATTTTATTAATAAATGGATGGAGATAAATTTGGATAGAGTATTTAAGAATTTTAAAAAGTACAGGTACCTTTTATTTGAGCTTACAAAGAAGAATATTAAGTTAAAATACAGGCGTTCATATCTTGGCATTATGTGGACGCTTTTAGAGCCGATTTTAACAGCTTTTGTATTAACGCTGGTATTTGTTAATTTCAGGGGCAACAATGATGCGGCATTTCCTGTATATATATTGACGGGAAGACTTTTATATTCGTTTTTTTCACAATCTACAAAGCAGGCAATGAAATCCATACGCAGCAACAGCGCAATGATTAAGAAGGTATATGTTCCCAAGTATATTTATCCTCTGTCAAATGTATTGTCGAACTTTATTATTTTTGTAATTTCAATGGCAGTTTTACTTGGAGCAATGGTTATATTTAAGGTTTATCCGACCATCTATCTATTTAATGCCATTGTACCACTTATTCTGCTTCTGATACTTAACCTCGGGGTGGGATTGATTCTGTCAACTCTGGCGGTCTTTTTCCGCGATATGGAGTACCTGTGGGATGTTGTACTAATGATGATTATGTATACTTCCGCTATATTTTACTCTGCAGACAAAATAAAAGCACAGTGGATTTTTAAATTTAATCCGATTTATCATATAATTGTTAACTTTAGAAATAGTGTGTACGGGCAGCCTCTTGATATGAATTCACTAATGATTTCAATGGGGTACAGCTTTGCTTCTATTATTATTGGTATTATTATATTCTACAAAAAGCAGGACAAATTCATACTGAATATTTAAGCACACATAGCAGATTTGAATATGGAGGATATTGTGGGTAAAGAGGTATTGAAGGTTGACAAAATCGGAATGCGATTCAACCTGATGGAGAAGAAGGTAGATAACTTTAAAGAGTTTATTATTAAACTAGTAAAAAATGAAATAAGATATCAGGAATTTTGGGCTCTTAAGGATATATCCTTTACGATAAAGGAGGGAGACCGCCTTGGAATTCTTGGTCTGAATGGTGCGGGAAAAAGTACCCTTCTAAAGATTATTGCAGGCGTTCTAAAAGCATCTGAAGGAGAGCTGTCGGTAAAGGGTAAGATTGTTCCTTTATTGGAGCTGGGTGCAGGTTTTGATGTCCAGTATACCGGTGCGGAAAATATCTACCTGTATGGGGCGGTATTGGGCTATCCCAGAGAATTTATTAATGAAAAGTTTAGTGATATTGTGGAGTTTTCGGAGCTGGGAGAATTCATTAATGTACCGGTAAAGAACTATTCTTCCGGTATGAAGGCAAGACTGGGATTTTCGATAGCCACGATAATGGATCCGGAAATCCTTATTCTGGACGAGGTTCTATCTGTGGGAGATGCAAAATTCCGCAAAAAGAGTGAAAAACGAATCCTTGAAATGTTTGATAAAGGAATTACGGTTCTCTTCGTATCCCATTCGATAGAGCAGGTGAGAAGAATCTGTAACAGGGCGATTATTCTGGATAAGGGAACGCTGATTGCAGACGGACCGGCAGATAAAATCTGCTCTATATATGAGGAGGTATTTATTGAGCCAAAAAAGGTTGAGCCAAAAAAGAAGAAAAAGAAAAAGAAGAAACCACCTGTAGAAGCAGCAACGGCAGAAAATAATATAGCATTGAATAAGGAGGATATTCTCTGAACGAAGAGAATTGTAAAGAAATGAAAAAGGTTATCACATATGGGACATATGATCTTTTACATGTAGGTCATATTAATTTATTAAGAAGAGCCAGAGAACTGGGAGACTATCTGATTGTAGTGTTATCAACGGATGAATTTAATGCAATTAAGAATAAAAAGGCTTACCATAGCTACGAGGACCGTAAAATCATATTGGAATCGGTCCGCTATGTGGATGAAGTGCTGCCGGAATATAACTGGGAACAAAAAATTAGTGATGTGGTCGATAATCATGTGGATATATTCGTTATGGGTGATGACTGGGAAGGAAAATTTGATTTTCTGAAAGATTACTGTGAGGTAGTATACTTGCCCAGAACAGAGGGTATATCTACGACAAAGATAAAGAAAGATTTGCACAAATAAGAAACAGGAGCGGTTAAGAAAGGTACGGTATGCTTATGGGTATACTCAGACAGACAGTATTAGCCTTCTATAATGTATTAACAAAGGTATTGCCTGTAAATTCTAGAATTATGCTTTTTGAGAGTAATCTGGGAAGAAATTATACAGGAAATCCGAGGGCTATCTATGAAGAAATGGTTCGGCAGGGACTTGACAGGAAGTATCGCTGTTATATCATACTGGAGGACGTGGATACTAAAATATCGGGAGCGGCGAAAAAGATAAAGAAAAACCGGTTCCGGTATTTT
>JAEZXP010000196.1 GCA_023419655.1 Bacillota bacterium
GTAGCATTAAAAGCTGTTACGTTCGCCTCATAGGACCTGGAGGCATCAATCAGGTCGGTCATCTCCTGAACAACATTTACATTCGGATAAGATACATATCCCTGCTCATCCGCATCCGGATGGCTCGGGTCATGAACCTTGCGCATAGCGGTCTTATCATCCTCTACAATTCTTGTCACCTTCACTCCGCTTCCGATAACGCCTGCTGTCCTCATCAATATATCTTGAAATGGTGTGGCATCCTTCTCTGAAAACACCACCGCCTTACGGCGATAAGGATTTCCGTTCGCGTCCCTGGTTGTATTGACATTGGCAATATTCTGCGAAATAATATCCATCCGCAATCGCTGGGCAGTCATTCCGCTGGCACTAATATTCATTCCGCTAAAAGCTGACATTCCAATTCCTCCTATGTAGGCTATAAACTTTTGATACATCTAACGGAGGAATTCTCCTCCTATATAGACTATAAACTTTTGATACATACAACGGAGGAATTCTCCTCCTATTACAAACTATAAACTTTTAATACATACAATGGAGGAATTCTCCTCCTATACTTATTATAAATATTTATTACTTATTATAAATTCTTTTATTTGTTTTGTAATACCATCTTTAGGCGGGAAAATTCCTGTGTTATAGAATCCATCAATGCATAATAACGAATTTGATTTTCAGCCAGGTTGGCCGTTTCGGTATCAATATTGACATTATTCCCGTCCATACGATAGCTTAAGTTGGCATGGTCCGTATAAACCTGAGCATTTAAGGTATCCAGCCTGACATTAGAAACACGCTTGTCCAGTGAATCATCCCCCTTAAGGGCTCCCATAAGATAGGACTCAAACTGTACATCCTTTCTTTTATATCCCGGGGTACTCACATTTGCCATATTATTCATTATTACTTCATTTCTCTTCCAGCTGGCATCTGCAGCTTTATCAAGTACGTTTATATAATTAAAAGCATTCGATCCTATCATATCTATACTTTACCTCCATAGATATTATTATAATTAATAAATCGAAAAACACAAGATATATTTCATATTTTGGTAGAATAGTACCACATATTGTATATTATTGACATGGTGTTTTACCATTTAATTACATATTATTGCTTATATTGGTATTTTTTCAGGCCGAATTACAATATATGCCATGTATAATTAAAAGGATTCATGGTAATTCTCCCACAAATCCTTTTTGTTTTAAGCTTTTAATTATGCAAATTCTTCAATTCATCAAAAACCACATCATTCAGCACCTTAATATAGGTTCCTTTCATGCCCGATGACCGGGATTCAATTACGCCTGCACTTTCAAACTTGCGCAGCGCATTGACAATAACTGAGCGGGTTATTCCTACTCTGTCTGCTATTCTGCTTGCCACCAGTATTCCTTCATTTCCTCTAAGTTCGTCAAATATATGCTGAATGGCTTCCAGTTCGGAAAAAGACAGGGTACTAATTGCCGATTTAACAATCTGTATCTTACGGTTTTCTTCTGCGTTTTCTTCGTTTACCGAACGCATCATCTCAAGACCTACGACAGTTGTACCATATTCACTTAAAATTATATCATCTAAGTTATATTGGTTACCTGTCTTATATATAAATAAGGTTCCCAGTCGTTCCCCTGCAATATCAATCGGTGTAATAATTGCCTGGTAAGAATCCAAACCGTCAAACTCAAATCCAAGGGTGCTAAGATTCACATTCTCTTTCGTTGACAGTATGTTAAGTAGTCTTTCATTCAATAAGGTATCAATATATCTTCCTACGGAATCCTTAATCAATTCCTTGATTTCAACAATATCAGCCCTGTTTTTAATGCCAAGAACCTTGCCCTTCTTGCTTATAACTAATACATTGGAATTCAGTATATCGCTTAGTACAATACAGATGTCATTAAAAACCACCTTGTGGGAATTATTGTTATGCAGAAGATTATTAATCTTCCTTGTCTTGTCGAGCAATTGCACACTCATTAATCCGTTCCTCCAATATTATTCTTTAACCATAAAATATTTGAGCAAAACATAATCTAAAAAGCAATACACCAGTGCACTATAACCTTCCAATTGTATTACTTTTTTAATTTTATCACAGATTATTTTTTAAAACAATACTTTTTTCTAGGTTTTGACACACATTTATAGCTGATTTTTTATTTTTTTATCCAATTTTGTAATATTTAAGATAAATTATTGGTCAGCTTTTGTACTTACGTAGCCGCAGGTTTCATGGCTGCATACGAATTTATTTCCTTTTTCAAGCATGATGCTTCCGCATTTCGGGCATTTTTCTTTTGAAGGCTTCTGCCAGGTCATAAAGCTGCAATCCGGATGATTGCTGCACCCAAAATACCGTCTTCCCTTTTTGGTTTTCCGGATTACAATTTCGCCGCCGCAGGAAGGACATTCCACACCAATCTTCTCCAGATAAGGCTTCGTATTTCTGCAATCCGGGAATCCGGGACAACCCAGGAACTTTCCATGCGGACCATACTTTATAACCATATTCCTGCCGCATAACTCACAGATTTCATCACTGACCTCATCTTCGATATGGATTTTACCCAGCTGCTCATTGGCATTACTAACCGCTTCACTAAGGTCAGGATAAAAATTTCTGACTACGGTTTTCCAGGTAACAATTCCTTCGCCTACGCTGTCCAACAAAGATTCCATATTGGCCGTAAAGTTAGCATCGACAATACTGGGGAAGGCCTTTACCATAATATTATTTACGGCTTCGCCAAGTTCAGTAACGTAAAGATTCTTGTCTTCCTTTATAACATATCTTCTTGCAATAATCGTACTGATGGTGGGTGAATAGGTACTGGGTCTTCCAATTCCCAACTCCTCCAGGGTCTTAACCAGACTGGCCTCCGTATAATGAGCGGGAGGCTGGGTGAAATGCTGGCTCTTCCTAAGCTCATTTAGCTTAAGCACATCCCCTTCATTCAAATTCTCATAGGTGGCTTTGATTTCCCCATCCTCATCCTCCTGCTGATAAACACTCAAATATCCTTCAAACAGGAGCTTTGACGCTGAAGTTGAAAACCAGTGACTGTTACCCTCTATTCGGATTGATGTTGTCTCATATCTTGCCGGCTGCATTCTGCTGGCTACAAACCGCTTCCATATAAGCTGATACAGACGGTATTGGTCCCTGCTTAAAGACTCCTTTATATTCGCTGGTACAAGCTGCACATTTGTGGGGCGGATTGCCTCATGGGCATCCTGAATCTTTTTGCCCGCACGGCTCTGATTTGTCTGAGAAGCAACAAAGTCCCTGCCATATTCACCTTCTATATATTCCTTCACTGCTGCATCCGCTTCATCACTGATACGAATAGAATCTGTACGCAGATAAGTAATAAGACCCACACTGCCATGTCCCTTGATGCTGATTCCCTCATATAGCTGCTGCGCAAGCTGCATTGTCTTCTTCGTAGAAAAATTAAGAGCCTTTGCCGCTTCCTGTTGCAGTGTACTGGTGGTAAAGGGCAGTGGAGCTTTTCTTATTCTCTCTCCTCTTTTTAGCTCCTTTATAACAAACTCCGCATTATTCAGCTCGTTTACAATCTTAGCCGCCTCTGCTTCTGAGCGGACTATTGTTTTTTTCTTATTCTTTCCTATATATTTTGCTACAAGAGAGTTTTTCTTTCCTTCCAGCTTAAATTCAGCTTCTAAGTTCCAGTATTCTTCCGGGATAAAGGAATTAATCTCTTCCTCCCGGTCACATATAATCCGAAGGGCAACTGACTGTACTCTTCCCGCACTTAAGCCTCTCTTTACTTTTGCCCACAGTAAAGGACTGATGGTATATCCCACCATACGGTCCAGAACCCTTCTGGCCTGCTGTGCATCCACCAGATTCATATCCAGCTTCCGTGCCTGCTTTATCGATGATTTAACCGCATTTTTCGTAATTTCATTAAAAACAATCCTGTTTGGATCATTATCGTCCAACTTCAGTGTATTCGACAGATGCCACGAAATAGCTTCTCCTTCCCGGTCCGGGTCCGTTGCAAGGTATACCTTATCCGCTTTTTTTACTTCCTTACGAAGCTTGGCAAGTAATTCTCCTTTTCCACGAATCGTTATATATTTAGGTTCATAATCATTTTCAATATCAATACCCATCTGGCTTCTTGGCAAATCCCTTACATGTCCATTGGATGCAAGAACTTCATAATTACTTCCTAAAAATTTTTTAATGGTCTTCGCTTTTGCCGGAGATTCCACAATCACAAGATATCTTGGCATAATAAAACTCCTCTTCTATGTGTAAAATTCCTCATGTCTTCTATAATTATAATGTATATTATAGTACATAAAAAATGTTCCTATAATCGCAAGTTGCTTTGTAACTTCCTCCAGATTATCTTCTGTTCCGGGTCAAAGCTTTAACAAGCATACACTATTTCTTCCGGCGTTTCAAGTAAATAATATTTAATTTTTTGATTTGTTTATATAGTTCACATAATAGCAACGAATATTTTAAATATTTTACGCTTATTAATATAGTGGTTTGTTGCAAAATTATACCGTATTACGAACTCTCAGTAAAATCTTCTTATATAATAGCCTTTCATCGGCTGCTGTATTAAATCCTTTAATTCCATGGACAATAAAACCTCCATCAGCTTTCCAATATCCAATCCCGTCAGTCCTGCAAGCTCCTCAATATGTACGGGTGAAAGGGTAAGAGCATCATATACCTCCTGTTCATGGGGACTTAATAATCCTGCAAGTTTCAATTGATTCTCTGCCTTATCGCAGCGGTATTCCAGTAAATCTTCCAGAATATCCTGCGGCGAAGTGACTGCCTTCGCTCCCATCTTAATCAAGTTATTACAGCCTCCGCTGAGCTTATCGGTTATTCTGCCGGGGACGGCATAGATATTCTTTCCCTGGTCCAGCCCCATATCCACCGTTATAAGGGATCCGCTTTTTTCTCTGGCCTCAATAACCAGCACTCCGTCGCTTAATCCGCTTATAATACGGTTGCGCATGGGAAAATGATAGGGCAGCGGCTTAATTCCCGGACCATATTCTGATAGAATACCGCCGCTTTCCTGCATATCCATATAGAGATTGATATTCTCCACAGGATAGCAGAAATCGATGCCGCAGCCCATAATCCCGTATGTGCTTCCTCCTTGTGACAAAGCCCCTGTATGGGCACAGGAATCGATTCCTCTGGCCAGACCGCTGATGATGAGGATACCCTCTTTTGCCAAAGCACCTGACAGGTATTTTGCAGCTTCCTTTCCATATACAGAGCACTCTCTTGCTCCTACCACAGCAATCGCTTTCTTGCCGCATGGAAATGGATTCCCTTTCAAGTACAGCGAAAACGGCGAATCATAGATATGCCTTAATTTCTCCGGATAGGAGGAATCCAGTTTGGTAATCATGCGAATCCCATGCTCCATAAGATACCCATAATTCCGATTAAGAACCTCTGCATCTTTGCTAAACTTAATTATATCTATATCCTTTTCTGTAATGGATATTCCTCTATCCCCGCAGCTTTTTTTCATATCCTCCATTGCCTTATCCGAGGCATGATACATTGCCTCCGGGCTGCCAAAGTATGTCAGCATCGTTTCTATTTTATAGGACCCTGCTTTCGGTATACTGCCAATCCAATATCGGTACAGCTCCTGCTTCATCTTAATCATCATCTCCCCTCTTTTATATGATTTATTCTCCCCAATACTTTCCGTCCACGCTCCGATAGCAAATGGCTTCACTGATATGCCTGGATGTTATCTTTTCACTCTGGTCTAAATCCGCAATCGTACGGGCTACCTTTAGTATTCTGTGATAGGCCCTTGCGGACAGATTCATCTTAATGAAGGCCTGCTCCAACAAAGATTGCTCTTTGGCATCCAAATGACAATACTTCTTGATGGTACGGGGAGTCAGTTGGGAATTATACCATATGCTCTGATTCTTATACCGTGATTTCTGCATCTCCCGTGCTACATCTATCCGCTTTCTGATATCGGATGAGGATTCCCCGTCTTTTCTTTCCTGAAGCTCCTTATAATTAACCTGCATGGTCTCAATACAGATATCAAATCTGTCCAATAAAGGCTTTGATATCTTTCCCAAATAGCGTTTGACCATGGGAGGGGAGCAGCTGCATTTGTTACGGTCCGGATAGAATCCGCAGGAACAGGGATTCATCGATGCAACCAGCATAAAGCCTGCCGGATAACAAAATGCAGCATTCAGCCTTGATATGGTGACCGCCTTTTCCTCCAGCGGCTGTCTTAAAACCTCAATTGTATTCTTCTGAAATTCAGGAAGCTCGTCCAAGAACAGGACGCCAAGATGGGCCAGGCTTATTTCACCGGGCTTGGGAATCATTCCTCCGCCAACGAGAGCCGTGGTTGTAATCGTATGATGGGGAGCCCTAAACGGCCGCTTTGTTATAAGGGCACGGTTATCAAGAAGACCCGCTATGCTGTAAATCTTAGAAATCTCCATGCTTTCTTCAAATGACAGCTCCGGCATAATTGTGGAAATCCGTTTTGCCAGCATGGTCTTTCCTGAACCAGGCGAGCCAATCATAAGAATATTGTGCATTCCGGATACGGCAACTTCAATGGCTCTTTTTACTGCATTTTGGCCAACCACTTCAAGAAAGTCCTGCGTATCCTCTTTTGGAGAATTCGCAAAAAGCTTTGTCACATCAATTTTTTCAGCAGCCGCAGCGTTAAAATCTTTAAGAAGCTCAACCGCTTCCTTTAAGGTAGTTACACCATAGGTTTTAATCCCCTCTACAACCGCACCCTCCCCGGCATTATCCTTTGGAACAATGCACCTTAAAAAGCCCTGCTGCTTCGCCTCGTATACAAGGGGCAGGACACCGTTCACTTTATTGATATTTCCATTGAGACTTAATTCTCCGATAATAAGAGTATCGTTAAGATTATCTTCAAGAATATGGCCAAAGGCCGTAAGAATTGCGATGGCTATGGGCAAATCGAAGGCGGTGCCTTCCTTTCTTATATCTGCCGGAGACAGATTGACGGTAATTCGTTTTGCCGGCAGCATAAAGCCGGAGTTTTTAAGCGCTATCCGTACTCTTTCTCTTGCCTCCCTAACCTCTGAATTAAGCAGACCCACCATATCGAATACCGGAAGCCCGTCGCTTACATCCGCTTCCACACCGATAATAAGTCCGTCAATTCCGTGGATGACCGCACTGTATGCCTTGCTGAACATTAAATATACTCCTTTCATTGTCTCTCCCACAATGAAGGAATCATTTGCTATAGGTATAGTGTAGCAAATGATAAATATGATTACAAGGTGTTTTTATATAGAATAGGGTATTATGGAAAATAATTCAACCTTTATGACTATATAATCTTTCCCGGATTAAGTATTCCCTTTGGATCAAACGTGGATTTTATAGATTTCATAAGACCCATTAATTTCTCTCCGTAGTGCCTATCTAAATAGTTCTTCTTTGCATACCCAATTCCATGCTCACCGGACACAAGCCCTCCTATCCTTGCGGCTTCTTTATATAGAGCATCAAAGGCTTGCTTTAGTTTATTCTGCCACTCTTCCTCATCTAATTTATCTCTGCATATATATATATGAAGGTTTCCGTCTCCCGCATGTCCAAAGCTGGGAATACGGATATTCAGCTTCTTAGATAATTCATGCGTAAATATAATAAACCCGGCAATTTTATCTCTCGGTACAACCACGTCACATTCATCCATCCGGGAAGTCGATGCTTTTATTGCTTCCAGAAAAGCTCCTCTGGCATTCCATACCGAATCTTTTCTTTCCTGCGTATCCGCAATATATACATCCAGCGCTCCATTATTCAAACAAATATCTGCAACAAAACTATATTCTTCCAGCAGCTGTTCTACTGTATTGCCGTCAAATGACAGCAATATATAAGCATCATGCTTATTATCAGGGAATCGTTTGCCCAGATATTGCTCGGCAAATAATATGGTCTCCCTCGACATATACTCAATGGCTGTCGGTACCGCCCTCGCTTTAATAATTTGGGGTACAATACCTATGGCAGCCTCCATTGTCGCAAAAGGAACAAGCAGGCTGATGGATACTGCAGGCAAAGGGAGCAGCTTTAGGACAGCTTCTGTTATAATACCAAGGGTTCCCTCGGAACCTACCATTAAATCCTTCAAGCTGTATCCGGAACTGTTCTTTACCACTTTTCCGCCCAACGTAATAATCTCACCATCCGCCAAAACAACTGTTAATCCGCGAACATAGTCTCTGGTTACTCCATATTTTACAGCACGCATACCACCGGCATTCGTACTGATATTTCCTCCTATTGTTGCTGATTTTTCTCCCGGATCCGGAGGATAAAACAGTTGGTTTTCTTCACAGTATTTTTGAAGTTCCATCAACAAAACACCAGGCTGTAAAGTGATGGTCAGATTATCCGTATCCAGTTCAAGTATCTGATTCATTAAGGTAGTATCCAGCAGTATTCCGCCATACACTGAAACCGCACCGCCAACCAAACCTGTGCCGGAGCCTCTCACAACTACAGGTATTTTATTTTCATTGGCATATCTCATAATGGAAGATACTTCTGCTGTCGTTTTAACCTTAATCAATATATCCGGTGTACCGGATATACCTCCCAACTCATCATGGGAATAATCCTCGCTGATTTCACTTCCGGCAAAGAAACGACCTGTTTCCACCATGCCGCGGAGAGCTCCTATATCTATCAAGTTTACCTTCTTATACGCCATTATTCTTCATCTCCTTACAATACTCAATTAATTCCTGTAATATTAAATGCATATCTCCTACTACACAATAGTGGGCAATATCAAATATAGGGCTGTTGCGGTCCGTATTGACTGCAATAATACAGGCTGAATTGCTCATACCTGCTGTGAACTGGACAGTCCCTGAAATTCCCAGGGCAATCATCAGTTTTGCACTGACTGTACGCCCGCTTAATCCGATTTGTCTTTTTGCATCAAACCATCCTGCTTCTACCAATGGTCTTGTACATGCCATCTGCGCTCCCAGTAAATCCGCCAGCTGCCTTGCATATATCAACTCCTCCTGGGACTTGAAGCCTCTGCCTACGGCTACAATGACTTCTGCTTCAGATATGTCTACTTCCTTTTTCTTTTCTTCTAAATTACGCAAGGTCACCCGGCTTTTCAGTTTTTCTTCCTCAATGTTCATTACTTCGATTGTACCACCGGGTTGTTCCATCGGCTTTGGAGCAGAAAAAACCTTATATCTAACTGTACAAAACTGGGGTCTGTTATCCGGAGTAATAATTTGAGCCATGATATTCCCGCCAAAGGCCGGCCTTATCTGAACCAAATCCGTATTCTCACGCATCTGCAATATGGTACAATCTGCTGTTAATCCTGTACGAAACCGTGCGGCTGCCCTGGGTGCCAAAGACCGCCCCATGTTAGTAGCACCCACTAATACGGAAGAAGGCTGTATCTTACGAATAAAATCTTCGAAAATATTGGCATATGTCTCAATAATAAAATACTTTAATGCCGGATAATCATATACAAAGACCTTGTCCACTCCATATTTTAAAACCTCATTCGCTGCCTTTGTTATATCATTACCAATCATAAGCGCATACACCGGATGCCCTGTAGTCTTAGCCAGTTCAAGCGCCTTACCAATCAATTCATATGTAACATTGTGTATCACGCCGTCCAAATGCTCAACAAATACTGCAACGCCTTTCCATTTCGACTTATCTATCAGATTTTCCCGGGGATTCTCTTCATATGTTATTACTCCTGCAGGACCCTTTTTCACACATATTTTACACATTTTACAAGCCGCATTAATATCCAGACTTTCACCGTCATATATAATCGCCGAAAAAGGGCATAGGGAAACCAATTCTTGTGCATTTAACGGTGTAATTAATTCATGATGTATTATAAGACGAGCCATTGCAACCTCCATTTACCATTCAACAACTATATTTTAAAACTTCAGATACCTATATAAATTTTTTCTCCATAAGGATTTTACTTAGATGCATGGCCACTTCTTTATGGCTGCCTTCAAGGATTTCTCTGTCCAATTTCTTATCCGGTGCAAATATTCTCTCTACCTTTGTCGGAGAGCCGCTTAGTCCATAGTGCATTTCATCCTTATCATCCATATCCGCCAAAGTAATTACCCGGATACAGGCTTCATCCAATTTCTTTTTTCTCTTATAGGACGGCAGACGCGGGGTATTAATATCACTGTCCATACAAAGAATACAGGGTAATTTTATTTCTTGTGTTGCGGTATGATTTTCCCAGTTAATTAAAACGGTAACACTTTTCTTTGTAACCTCCTGAATGGATACAACATTATTTGCATGAGGAATATTTAAGAATTCAGCAATTTCAGCTCCGACTTGCGCAGTATCTCCGTCCGTCGTTTGCTTTCCGCACAATATGATGTCATACTTCCCTCCTTTTTCTAATCCCTGGGATAGACAATATGCTGTTGCCAGTACATCCGCTCCGCCAAATTTGCGGTCGCTTAGAAGGACGCCTTCATCCGCTCCCATACATATGGTTTCCATCAATACTTTCTTTGCCTGCATCGGACCCATACTAAACACTTTTACATAAGCACCGTACTGCTCCTTTAATTCCATCGCTGTTTCTATCGCAAATAAATCATAGGGATTTAGCTTGCTTGCAACACCGTCACGCTTTAAAACACCGGTAGCAGAATCAACCTCTACCTGTATAGTGCCGGGTACCTGCTTAACGCATATGAATACATTCACATTTGGTCCTCCTTTTTTCAGATGTTCTTACGTTCTTCCTCAGATATACCTCATTGGCTATCCTGATTCCCGCTAACATATCCACTCCGGACGTGCTTCCTGTCTGTATGATTTTATCCAATATTCTCTGAATACACGCTTTATTATTATTAAATATCCATCTGATTAGCGCTTGAAGGTTCTCAGAAAATCTCCCTTCGGCGGCACAATACAGATATTTGCTGCTTACGTCTGTGGTGTAATTATTTAACCTGACCCGATGAATCATCTCCTTCGCAAATCCTGTATAATAACTCTGCCCTTCAGAAAACTCTGCAAGAAAGCTTCCCATAGTATATGCCATGATTCCTACCATTGCATCATCCGATGAAGGTGTCAGTCCCTTTCCCCTTCCAAGATTGCTTTCAAAAGCTGCAATAGATACCGGAAGATTATAGTCCATCAGTCCCATAGCAAACACCGATAACTTATCATATTGTTGTTTATAAGTCATGCCAAAACCATCTCTTATATTCCCTTGGGAAAAATAATATTCCAGCCTGGCAGAAAGCTCTCTTTGCCTGCCCGCAGATATATGATGAACATCAAAATACAGCCGGCTGCTCACCATTCTGCTTTTATTTATGCGGCATTTTAAAGAACCGGCAAATATTATGTTACATTCTGTTTTTACCACAGGGTCATCCAAAGATAGTCGGGATAATCTTTCGAAATCCTGATTACGAATTATCACACTATCCGGAACACCCGGTATATCCGGTGTCATTATCGTTATTAGCCGTGTGTCTGTCAGACCCGGCTCATCCGGCCGGCCTAATATTACATTAATTTCAGACTTGAATTTTGAGTGGATTCTTCCGGTAAGCTCCTTCGTATCCGCAAAGCAATCAGTTAAGTCTGCCCTTATCGCTTCAATCATCATCCCTCATCCTCAAATACTCTTCAATGTTCATTGCCACCGATAATTCTTCATTCGTTTCTAAAACCCACACATCCACTTCACTCTTATTGTCACTGATTCTGCTGTCAAAGCATTGCTCCATTTTGTCGGCATCCAGACTCACCTTTAAAAACTGCAGGGAATCACATACCATCTTACGAATCAAAGAAGAATGCTGCCCTATTCCACCGGTGAATACAATGGCATCCACACCGCCCAAATATGCCGTATACATGCCGATATATCCGACTATACCGTCGACAAAAGCATCAATTGCCAGCTGCGCCCGCTCATCCTTGCTGTGCCTTGCCGCCTGAATAATATCACGAAGATCGTTACTCACTCCGCTCAAACCCTGGAATCCGGATTTTGAAGACAGGATATTCATAACCTTATTTATATCATTTTCATATTGCTCCACGAGCAATGGCAAGCAGAATACATCAAACTCTCCAATCCTGTTATTGTGAAATATTCCCGACTGAGGCGTGGCACCCATTGTGGTTGCAACACTCTTCCCGTCAAGTATTGCGCATAAAGAAGAGGAGCCTCCTAAATGTATGGATATGATTCGCTTTGCTTCCGGCCGTATCTTCCTCATCTTATGGGAGATATAACTATGACTTGAACCATGAAATCCGTATTTGCGTATGCCGTATGTATCAATCCATTCATAGGGTACCCCATATACAACACGCTTCCTCGGTATTGTACTATGAAACATTGTCTCAAAATGAGCAATTTGAATCAGCTGTGGATATTGCTCTTTAATCTCCCTTATCATATCAATATAAAGGGGATTATGGGCAGGGGCAAAGGAGATATATTGTTCCATAATCCGTAATAGTTCCTCATCTACAAAACGGACTCCGCTTATTTTTCCTCCATGAACTGCCTTATAGCCGATGACATCCAGCTCATCTAAGGATTGAATAGCACCACATTTTAAAATAATATCCTTAGATAAGTGAAAAGCAGATACATGGGTTTTACACTGAACATCTCCTTGCTCCTTATATTCACCTGAAACAATTTGATAGTGACTGATTTCTTTTCCTATATCCTCAAATCCACCCTGAGAAAGCAGCTCTATCTGTTCTCCCATCCCGAAGATTTTGAATTTAAAGCTGGTGGAGCCCAGATTAATCACCATTATTTTCATTGTACACCTCGCAGTATTCAATATGAGCTATAAACTTTTCCAAATTCTTCAATTGCTTTTTCAAAGCACTCCATCGGTACACGGGCACTGCCTGCTCCAATCAGCCCGCCTTCATGATTAAACATCCCTCCATGAATTTCAGGTGTGATGCCGGTCATGATTACCTTTTGAACATCAATTCCTGAAGGAAGGAAATCAAAGTCCAAATTAGGTATGGGGAAATTATAATTTTTAGAAATACAAATATTCTCCATCTCTCTTGTAATCTTAATGGCATCCTGCAGCTTCAATCCTCTCAGGTTACATACGATTGGACTGGTGGCAGCAGCAATCCCTCCCATTCCGGCACATTCAACGACACAGCTGTCACCTATCCATGGAAGCTGGTCTTTTATGGTATATCTGCTGGAGGTATATCGTCCTTTCATCATAGGCGCCCTGGCAGTAAACCATTTATCCCCAAGGCCGGCAACTTTAATGCCGAATTCTACGCCATTACCGCAAATAGCCGTAACCATTGTTGAATATGGAATATTCTCTGCTGATATAAGGGCTGCCCTGCTGGCTCCCTGCCCGTAACAATGAAAAAAACGTGGTGTTTTCACAATATAGTCCATGACCCGAAGTATTTTATCTTTGTCTATATTCAAGCGAAACAGATTCGGCAGGAATTGCTTTATAAAAATCAAGTCAACCGCATTTTGCCGGGTATGATTCTCATCTCCCATCTGCATACCTTCTGCTAAAATCGGTTTTATTGGCAAAGGACCATTCTCTTTTAAAACTTTCTTCATAACAGGAAACAGCTCTTCTCTCATATAACGAAGATTTTCTGCTATTTCAGGAGAATACAGTCCCCAGCCACAGAATCCGCCTTGAAAAGGACCCTCTGCCGGAAAGGTTGCAGCACGCTTTCCTGTGGCTCTATCCTCAATTACAATCATTGCCACTGACTTTGTGATAATGCCTGTACCCGCACCAACCGTGTTATGATTTAATGCACTTGATATCTTTACTTTACCGGATTCTATGAGTGCAAGGGCTTCCTCTTCTGTCTTGGCCCATCCTTCAAACAAACAGCCGCTGACCAAGCCTCTCTTGTGAAGCTTTACCATACTGGAAAAATCAATTGGAGGACCGGAATGAATTATCATGTAATCTTCCAATCCATCCACAACTTCTCCTGCAGGCAATATATCCACCCAAGCCGGATCAGACCCAATGATACAGTTGACAGCCTGTTCATTGGCTTCACAAATTCTACGGCTTATTTCTTCTCCTTCTAAAGCTTGTAATGCACGAAGAACAGATGTTTTTTGCTTTATTGGCGGACTCCACTGAATCTGTGTGGTTTTTATATTCTGACTTTCCAGAGCATCATGTAAAAATTTAAGCCCAATATTGATGACCTTTAGTTGGGATTTCTTATTACAACCATTTTTATTCATGCTTATGCTCTCCCTTCCAAGCCTGCAATTAAGGCACTGGCTAAACGCGTATTCTGATAATTACTCCCAGACACAATGATGCCTGCATCTGCAAGAAGCTTTTCCTTTTCCTCTACATTCTGAGGGTCCTCCTTGGAGCCGCAGATACTTGCTAAAAATGTAACATGTCTTTCTTTCTCTTTTTTAATTTTTTTATAAATATCAATCACAGGGGTAAAGGGGTCTTCATGGACACCGGGGCCTGTGATAAAGTCAATAAGAACAACTGCAACCTCAGGGTCTTTTAATTCTTCATATAACCGTTTCATTCTGATTGCGGGGTCGAATACCGGATGAGGGGTATCATACGTAAAGTCCTCCGCTCCCAAGTCTAAAATGGTGTTTTTATAGCTGTCCAAATGTGTCTCCAGCTTTTTGGCATATTTTGTATCCAAATTACTGTACATAACTGTGTCCTTATTATGTTCATGGAAATAAATCATACTTTCCTCTGTAAATGTTCCGCCACAGTAAAGACCACGGAAATATTTCTGCTCCTTTGTATATTTTTTCAGCTCGTCTTTGGTGATTTTATCTATTTCCTCATCTTTGTAACCAAATGTCACCTCTTCATCCATGCAAAGCTTTACAGCCTCAATTGCCGCAGCTTCCAGGCTGAACACACCTTTGACCTTATGGTTATGGAATAAGGACTCATCACTTCCCAGAAAAACTGCTACCACCGGCTTTGTCAATCTGTCTGCCAAGGTCAGAATGTTTTCCATCACTGAAATATCTGCCAGTTTTGATACCAGCACAATTACCCTGGTGTTCTTATCTCTTTCCATTCTCATCATACCCTGCTTCATCATTCGTCCCCCAATCTCGGGATACAAATCACGTCCCCCGGTTCCGATAAGATTCGAGACACCTGAACCAAGTTTTTCTATAATACAGGCAACCTCCTGCGCTCCGCTGCCGGATGCCGCCACAATACCAATCTCACCTTTTGTCACAATACTTCCGGCTCCCAGAGCAACACCGTCTATAAGACCTACACCACAATCAGGTCCCATCATAAGCAGGTCTTTTTCTATGGCCAGTTTTTTCATTTCCAGCTCTTCTGAAAGAGAAACATTGTCACTGAACATAAATACATCCATTCCCTTTTCCAACGCTATTAATGCCTCGGCTTTCGCATACTCACCAGGCAATGATATCTGAACCAAATCATAAGAATCCTCAAACAAATTAATATCATCAATAGACTTGTATACAGCTGTAGAATCCCTGCCGGAGGATTGATTCAATAGCTCTTTGCTTCTCTTTATGACTGCGTCAATACTTTCTTCTCCGTCTCCGGTAAATGCCAGCAGCAAATCATTAGGATTTACTTCATCTGTTATCTGATATCCCATCCCTATCAGAGCCTCTATATTGGCTCTTGTTGCCATTCCGGCTTCCGCATTGCTGATACCTGGCATTTTGATAAGCATATCACTGACCGACATTAAAGATACAGAATCAACATATCTATTTTTAACTATGATTACTTTATTCATATAATTTTCACCTCTCATCTTATGGGTTCTTGATATATATATTCCTTCTGGTTTTGCTTTTGCAAGATAATTCTATATTTATTTTTTATACAGCCAGGGTAGTCATCCCTCAAATGGCATCCTGCACTTTCCCTTCTCTCAAGCGCTGCAACAGCCACAAGATATGACGTTGACACATCATTTCTCAGGCGCATCCAATTATATATCATAAGGTCAGAGGATTTTATAACCGCATTTTCCAGCTCTTCTTTAAGTGCGGATAATTGCTTCACAGCTTCTGTCAGTCCTTCTTCACAGCGAATAACATTCACATATTCCTGAAGGATATCCTGCATCTGCTTTCTAATCTCATCCATCCGCTCCATGGTCATTTCTATTCTATCTTCTGTATGGTTATGATGAATGGCAGTATTCATCCACTCCTGCCATCTGCAATGCTGCTGTTCATCAACCATTCCTTGAAGATAAATCTTTGCTGATTCACCGGCCTGACTTCCAAAAATTATAGTTTCCAGACCGGCATTTCCGCCTATCCGGTTCGCTCCATGAATGCCTCCGGTTATCTCACCACATGCAAACACCCCGTATACCGG
>JAEZXP010000264.1 GCA_023419655.1 Bacillota bacterium
CTTTTGGGGTCCTCATTCAAAGCCTGGGTCTCTTTAATAATACGAATATTTTTCACAGCCTCATGATTCATTCCCCTGAATATACAGAGCCACTTTCTTCCCGCCGTTACCATCTGCCTGCTTACTACGACACCATTTATGATAACCGCTATCCACGGTTCATGGGCTTCATAATCCGCCTCCAGCTCCACCCAAAGCTCGGACGCCTTTGCATTCAGCTCAATGCCGCTGCCGGTCCAGAATAATGTAAGTGGTGACAGGCAGCCCGTAGTCCTTCCGTGTACTTTCAGATGTTCTGCCTCTGATAAAAGATATTCCTTTAATCCCATCCCTATCTAACTCCCTACGAAATAATTTATAAGACTTATTCTGCTATCAGCTTATCCTGTTTGTAGATATGCTCCACCAGCCAGTTTGTAAGAAATTCAAGCAGCTCCAGTAATGATTCCTTTTGATTCTCGTCAACAATATCGTCGTCGTATTCATTAATTTTCTCAATAAAATCGTCATGGGAAACCTTCTGTGACAAAAACCTTTTATATTTTATGCTGTTCATATAGGCTTCCTCATGGTCAAAGTGATATTTTGCATAGCTTTTAAGCTCTTTAATAACTTCCATAATATAGTCATACTTATCCGGTATGAACTCATTCATCAATAATTCATATGCCGTATTTGCAATCTCGAATAACTTTCCATGCTCTTCATCAACAAACTTAATCCCGGTATAATATTCCGGCTTCATCTCATACATTGCCATAATAATTTCTCCTTTTCATTTGTTTTTTTATTCGGCGATTAATTTATCCTGTTTAAGGATATGGTCTACCAGCCAGTCTGTCAGAAAGTCCAGCAATCCCAATAATGCTTCCTTCTGCCGGTCATCTACAATATCGTCCTCATATTCACCGATTTTTTCAATAAATCCGTCATGAGCAACCTTATGAGACAATAATTTTCTGTATTTTATTTTGCCCATATAGTCCTCTTCATGATCAAAATGATACCTTGCATAGTCCTTGAGCTCACCAATAACCTCCATAATATAGTCATACTTGTCCGGTATGAACTCATTCACCAATAATTCGTAAGCTCTGTTAGCAATCTCAAATAGCTTCTTATGCTCTTCATCAATAAAGTCAATTCCGGTATAATACTCCGGCTTCATCTCATACATTGCCATATGAACATCTCCTTTTCATTCGTGAGTTCCAATTCCTCTTTTATGTTACCATATTTTTATAGAATATTCAATTAATGAAAGTTCGAATTATTACTATTTTTAGCATATACCTATAAAAATTCTTCTAGGTATTGTATTTTTATGTCTTAAGGTGTAACATAGAATATTGTAAGTCAACACCTTAATTCATAAGAAAGAGAAGGTAATTTGTAATGAAAAAAACACTGCTAGGATTATTTATTCTGTCAATGCTATTCATACTTACCGCTTGCAGCAAAGGGACCCTGCCTGCCAGTGTAGGTAATCTCTCCTTCAACTACGATTCAAAGGTTTGGAAATATATTAAGAATTCTGATGAGAATGCTCCTTTAGAATTTAAAGACAAGCACGATAATAAATTGGTTTTTAATGTATCCCAGGAGAGTACATATCAGCACCCGATGACGATGATTTCATTTATAGAGAGCATGATGTCTGATGCCGAGGGTTTTGAGGTCTTTCAGGCCCCTAATAAAATAATCGTAAATGATACCGAGTGGTACGAATACGGCTATGTTTATAAAGACGGCTCTGCCTCCTATAAGGTCTATCAGCGCTATTACGGAAAATATTATAATGCTGCCTCTATCTCCTATACCTCCACACCGGATAAATACGATGCCGGCTATGAAGAAGCCATTAAGCTTATGTCTGATATTCAGGCAGAGGAAGTCAGCAATAAGGAAAATGAAGCGAAGGCAAAGGAATTCCTTGTTGGTGAATGGGATATGGACCAAAAGGGTTATCTGGTTCTTTCCAAAGAAGGTACCTACCGGTGGTATATGGACAGTAAGAAGGATGAAAAGAATATGCACTACGGCACTTATGGATGTGACATAGAGAACGCCAATATGAATCTTGTTGAGGGCGACGGTCTTTATCTTGCCCTGTTTCCGGAGGGTCTGGTTATTAATGGTGACACGGATACAGCCGTTCAATATAAAATCGATTATCTCGTATCCTTAAAGGATGAAGAAGATGGCAGCTATCCTATGGTGAATATATCGAACTACACCTTATATACCCTGACCAGACGAAATCCCGGTCCGGCGGCCCAAGCTGACGATTCTCATTATGAGGTTGCGGTTGAGCGGGTCGATAAATCGGTTTTAGCAGACGATGGGCAGACATTGGCGTATATCTATTTTGACAAGCCGGTTGTTTCCGGCGATTCGGACGCTGCTGCAAAAATCAACATTTTTTTTGAGCAGGCATGCGATGAATGGTTCGGTGAAAATGCCGATGGTAACGCATCCGCATCAAATGCACAATTTCTGGAGAATCGCGTCCCGCTGGACGAGTTTCTCACAACCCTTGATGATTACAGAGAGCGTTTCGATGATGCGGAAATTGTTCAACCCGGATATTCTTTGAAGCATATCCTCCACAGCAAAGTGACATTATCAGACCCGGATACGCTCAGCATCATGCATATATCGGATTGGTATGTTGGCGGCGGGCGGTACTTTCGTGTTTACGGCAGTACCTTTGACCTGAAAACAGGTGAGTTGGTGCCATCCCCGTTTGACCCGGACGATTCCGCCTTAAAAGAAAAATTAATGTCCGTTTTCCCCTCATACGCCGGCATGAGAATCACGGATAAGTACTACCGGGACAAAGACTCTATCTATGTCATTGTCGAGGGCAGAGATGATTACACCATAAAATGGAATGGAAAAACCGGGGAAGATTTTGAAGCGGAATGGCTGGATTTGCATTTGTTGGATGAACTCCCAGATTAAAGCTTTGTTACTTCATATACTGACAGCAGCTTTCCCTGTACTTTAAATCGTATGTTATAACCCGCAAAATAAAACCCATAAATCCTGTCCGGGTCATCATGATAAGATGGCCTGGGGTCTTGTGCCAATACACCGATTAAAGCCTCATGATATTTTTGCGGTATCTGCTTAAGCAGTTCATCCCTGCATTCCACCTGACGCTCATACTCCCCGATATTCTCTATGAAACCCTCCAAAGCCTCCGGATGGCTGTCCGTATATACCAGATAGGGCTTAATATCGTATATCGGTGTCCTATCCGCAAGGTCAATTCCCGAAACATGGAGAACCGGACCATATTCCTTATCCGCCTCAATCCTGTCAAGCCTTACAGAGGACAGGCCCAAAGCATTGGGACGATTCGGCGAACGGGTTGCAAATACACCCATCCGGATATTGCCGCCGAGACGGGGCGGCTTCACCATCGGTGCCCATCTGTCACGGTTAATATGATGAAAGCCCCATATCAGCCAAATATGGGAGAAACCCTCCAGCCCCCGTAACGCATCCGGATTACGAAACTTCGGTTCAAATATCACTACCGCCTTCAAATCATTCACTAACCCGCTCTGCCTTGGTATCCCAAACTTCTCCGGAAAATCCGTATGAATTCTGGCAATGCACTTAAGAGATAAATTCCCTGTGCTGCTGTTTTTCTGCTTCTTATTATCCTTCCCCATT
>JAEZXP010000026.1 GCA_023419655.1 Bacillota bacterium
GAAATAATGAATGACAATTAAAGATTATGGATGGAATGAATATTTTGAAAATGAGTGGAAGAGGTATTCGGCCGAAGGATGGATTCCCGGCAGAATTGTTGCTGATTACGGACAAAAAATCCGTGTGGTTACGAATGAAGGAGAGCTTCAGGTAAGCAGACCCCTATCCAGGCATGAAGAAAACATGTTGATGGCCGTGGGAGACTGGGTTGCATTGCAATATTTTCAGGATAATAGGGAAGCGCAAGTCCTGTCTGTGTTAACCAGAAAGACAAAGTTCTCAAGAACGGCAGCAGGAATTGAACTAAAGGAGCAGATTATTGCGGCAAATGTAGATATCGTATTTTTAATCCAGTCACTTAATCGGGATTTTAATATGCGAAGGCTTGAGCGATATATGATTACAGCCTGGGAAAGCGGTGCCATACCGGTGGTAGTATTAACAAAGTCCGATTGCTGCGATGATGTGGAGGAAAAGATAGCGATTGTAAATACCACCGTTCCCGGAGTGGAGGTTCATGCCATCAGCTGCCTTACAGGGGAAGGAATCCCTGAGATTTTGGAGTATATTGCTCCGGGGAAAACCATCGCACTGCTTGGCTCTTCCGGAGTGGGAAAGTCAACGCTGCTTAACTATCTGGCCGGCAGAGAGATTCTCAAGACAGGAGAAGTCCGGGAGTATGATGACCGAGGAAGGCATACGACAACACACAGGGAATTATTTCTTCTGCCGGAAGGAGGATTAATTCTTGATACGCCGGGAATGCGCTCCCTTTCCTTATGGGAAGCCGATACCGGTATGGAAGCCATGTTCGGAGATATTGAGGAGCTTGTTACAAAGTGCCGTTTTTTTGACTGCCGCCATGAGAGGGAGCCCGGTTGCGCAATCAGGGCAGCGCTTAATGACGGCAGCCTGGAGAGCAGGCGATGGGAAAGCTGGTCAAAGCTGCAAAAAGAAATGGTGAATTTTGAGTACCGCAAGAAAGTAAAGCAACGGCTTAAAGAAAAGCAATTGACGAAGCAGATATCAAGAAGCAAGGATAATAGAAAGCACACCAAGACAGCAATAAAAAACATGGATTTAGATTAAAAAAGGTCATTGACATCCGGCTTTCCTTGCAGTATTATTTGCATAACGGTGTTATTAAAATGAACGATGTTATGTGAATGCTGGAGGTATCGATGGCAAGAGAAGAGCAGAAAATGCGCAGTGAAAAGGTTCGCCGGGCGATTCTGGATACGGCACTGGAGATAGGAATCAGGGAAGGCTTTGAAGCGCTTTCCATCAGAAAAATTATCAATAAGATGAAATATTCTACCGGTGTTGTTTATCATCATTTCAAAGATAAGCAGGAAATTATGGATGCAATAGAGCTTAATGAGACAAAATGGCTTCATGCTCAAATCATGGAATTGATTGATAGCAAGAACGATATTATATCCGAAATGGAGGCCGTATTTCACAGAATTATGAAGCTGGCTTTCGAGGAGCCGGAAAAGTATAATCTGATTGTTCTTCATAAGTACAGCAGGAGGAAGCCAGGTCAGCCCCAATGGATAAACCATCTTGGTGAAAAGCTGAAAAAGGGAATGGAGGACGGATTCATAAAGAAAACCGACCCTGAAAAAGCAGCATTTTCTGTTTGGAGTTCGTTCCTGGGCTTTAACCTTATGATTTCAAGGCATACCGATTTAACAATGGAGCAGGCGGAAGAGATGTTTCGGATTCAATTTGATATTATTTTAAAGGGGGTTCTTATAAATGAGTAGAAGAAGTATTGTTTATGCAACAAAAACCAGGCATTCCCGAAAGCTTGCAGAGGCGGTGGGAAAGGCCCTGAATGTCCAGGCACAAAATGTATCAGATAATCCGGAACAGGAAGCAGATATTCTTTTTATTGTCGGAGGTATTTATGGAGGGGAAAGTCTGCCGGAGCTATTGGCCTTTGTGAAAAATCTGGATAAAGAAAAAATAAAGAGAGCAGCACTCATCACCTCCTGTGCATCGAAAAAGCAGGGACAGGATTCGGTTAGAAAGATTTTGCAGGATAAAGGGATTCCCGTTGTAGATGAGTTTATCTGCTATGGAAGCTTCTTATTTCTAAAAATGGGCCGTCCAAACAAAGACGATATTCAGGAAGCCGTTGACTTTGCATTTAAAATAGCAGATAGGTGAAAGCCGATTAATTCTGTATATAATATACATCTTTCTGTATTTTAGCAACCAATATATTCTAAAATTATGATAAACTCCTTTACAGAATAAAAAAAGGGGGTTTTTCATAATGAAAAGAAATCGTATAGCTTGTTTTTTGGGTTTAATATTATTAATCGGCATAGCCGGTATCGGCTGTTCAAAAAAGGAGGCAGAGACAGAATCTGAATCGAAAAGTTTAGTGGATGGGCTCATTAATGAGGACAATCTGACGGTACCTGAGGGAGAAGAAACAGAGATACCGGCAGGTGAAGAAAACGATTCTCCATGGGTTTTGTTATCAGAAACAAGTGTAGATACAGCAGTTAATTATGCGGGATTTTTAAACGAATCACTGGGTGCGACAGTTGGTTATGCAGGAGCGGTCAGTTATACGGCAGATGGTGGTAAAAATTGGTCGAAGAGCAGTATCGTTTCTGCATGCAGATATGGTTTGGATTTTTACGATGAATCTTTTCTTATCACTTCAGGAAACAGCGGTGTCAATATGATTTCCGAGGATAAAGGTGAAAACTGGTCATATCTTGGGGAGTTTCCGCTCAAGAGCAGCAGTGCATACAATAAATTCTTATCGGTAATAGACCGTGAAAATATTTATATTGGAGCACAAAAGGCACTTGGTGTGACGAATGACGGCGGGAAGACATGGAAAGAAATAGAGCTGCCAGAAAAGTGTAATAACATGGCAGGTATGTTTTTTATTACATCAGAAACAGGGTATCTATTAAATATAGACGGAACTCTATTCAAGACGGCAGATTCTTGTAAGACATGGACAGAGCAGGTGATTGATTTAGCAGGAGAAAAAATTCTCCAGAATACAATGCCCATGGCAGCAATTAATTTCCAGGATGAAAAGAATGGAATGATTATTTACGGAACGAAGTCCTATCAGGTTTTTTGCTTAAAGACAGAGGATGGCGGGAGTACATGGGAATCTGTAAAAATGCCTAAAACCTTCGGGCAGTCGCCTTACTTATCAAGAGACGGCCGGTTTCTTACTATTTCCACACCGCTTAAAAAAATTAGTTTATATGAATTAACAGATAAATGACCATATAAAATAAGGGCATATTCTTTATTTATAAAGCCATGTATGTATTTCACGGTATTGTGAAGGAGACATCCCGGTTATCCTCTTAAACGTACGAATGAAATGAGAGGTGTTGATATACCCGACCCGAAACATGATTTCGGAAACCTGGAGGGCGGTATCCTTCAACATTGCCATCGCTAGATGAATCCGAAGATGTGTCAGATAGCTCATAATGGTGTGGCCGGTTGCCTCTTTAAAATGTTCATTCAGGGACGTTCTGTTGGTATTGAATTTTTCTGTAATCTGTGAGAGCTGGATTTGCTCCTGATAGTGATTCATCAGGTATAGGATGATTTCATTTACATTATGGTGCCTTTTTGTAATTGTAATGGCTTCATCTGTCAGTGGTTCCACAAATATACGGTCTATGACTAATAATAATTCCAGCAGAAAAGATCTTGTACGGCATGGCCAATACCAGTCTCTTTGGTCGGATAATTCTTTATTAATCTGATGTAGGATTGCTTCTATCCGGTTAGAGATTCCCATGTTAATATTCAGAATCCCCTTATATTGAGATAAACGTTTTGTAAATGCATTCAGCCAGGCCGCTTCTTGCGGGTCTCCTTCTAAATATACCTGGGGTTTACACCGGATTGAATTATAATTATAAGCGGGATTGAGAAATTCAGGATGATATATCAGTTCAATTGTCTCAAGTTTTTGAGAGGATTGAATGCTTATGGTTTCTGTTTCATTCAGACAGCATATTGCGGGGGCTATAAAAGGGGTAAATCCTTCGGATGTTTCAATCATACCGGAACCTTTTAATATAAGAATAAGACGAAACCGGTCACGGATGTTTCCGTCATAATAATTAGATTCTCTGACGGTTACCGGGACTTCAGAACCTGCATAAAAGTTAATCCCCATTGTTGAATATTTCATACGACCTCCCCCCATTCGAAATACGGAAAAACGAATATCAATATAAATTTACTAAAATAATAATCCAAGGATGTTTTATTGTCAAGAAATGAAAAACTTATCCAACGATTAAACTTTTGAATGGCGTATTATCCCTATCTCACGTTGTAATCAATAGGATAATCCATTATAATAACATAAAGGGACTATTACTATACAGGTATAGATAGGGAGAGGTGCGAAATGCCTGAATATAACACGTATGCAGAAGGACAAATGCTCCGAATTGAACGGCTGCGTCAGGGGAAGGAGCTAAAGGAGGTTGCCGGAAATATATGCAGCATCAGTACCCTTTCCAAGATAGAAAGAGGCAGGCAAAAAGTGGCTTCGGATATGCTGGCGGCGCTATACAATGAATTAGGCATCAGCTATGAAAAGGATACACAGTTTATTGAAGACATGGGCAATTATATAAAGCAGTATTTTTATGAAACGACCTATCAATTCGAGTCAGAGGCTTTGGCTGTCCTAGAGCGGGAGAAGGACAGATTAAACCATAGCCCTTTGGCGTTGGATTGGATGATAATTAAAGCGATGGAATATGAGGATAATGAGGCAATCAATATACTTAACGATTGTGTGGACTTTATGAGCCAGGAGCAGTTGGGCTGGTATTATCTGATAGACCGGTATGAGGACAGGGATATCGCTTTAGAAAAGCGGATAAAGGCCCAAAGGATTTTGCAGAACAGCTATTCTACTTTATGGCTTCTCTGGGTTTACTGGAGCAGGGGAGAATATAGTATAGCGAATAGCCTGTCCAGCCAGGCGGTCAACTTTGCTCTGGATGAAGGAAACACATGGGTGTTATCGCAGGTCTATTTGCTGCTTGGCAGCATCTATTCTGTATATAATATGGAAGAAGATATGCTCCGGGAATATCAAAAGTCCATGAACCTGATTAGGAATACGAATTGGTTTAAGGATTTGGATTCCATATATTATAATATGGGAGCTACCTATCTGTCCCTGGGGAATTATCCAAAGTCCAGAGAATATCTGCAAAAGGCCAATAAAAATAATTTTGGTGCATATCATAAATGGGCTGTACTGGAGAATAAGACCGGCAATAAAGAAGAGGCGGACAAATGGATAGGCGAGATGGACAGGTA
>JAEZXP010000138.1 GCA_023419655.1 Bacillota bacterium
CCTCCACACATATGATTGGACTCAAAATGAAAAAACCAGTTCCCTTGAAAAATTAGCGGCTATCGGTGTAAAAGAAAAAGAAGCAGTGATGAATTCGGATTTTTTTGTTATTCTATTGCCGGCAGGGAAAGGAAGTCATATTGAGTTAGGAATAGCCCTCGGACTTGGAAAACGAATATATCTATATTCCCCGGCAAATGAAATCTGTGAATATGATAAAACAACCACTTTTTATCATATCGAAGGTGTAAATAAGTTTGTCGGGAGTTTTGATTTATTCACGCAATACCTAATGGAACAAGAAAATCAAGTTGAAATGAATCTTAATAAGAAGGATTGAACTGTCTTTTATTATGTGTCTATAAAGTTATTTTATAAAAATAAGGGTTGAGAGGTATAGTTATTGAAAATATAAATGTGAGAAGGAAAAATAAATGTCAAGGATTAAAATAACGGTTGTTGAAAGCAAATGCCGTAGCGGTTATCATAAAAAAGGCGATTATTTTATCATAGAAGATTTATGCCCGCCTTTGTGCCATGAATTGTGGAATTGTGCTTATCCGTCGGTCTATGCTTTACAGAACGGGGCTATTTTAGATTATGGTGATGGTAAGGCACCGGTATTTGATGTAAGATGTCCGGACGGAGGGCGCGTACTCCTTCATGGTGAACGGATAGATTAGAATCTAATTTACAAAAATAAATAATAAGCAGCTTTGTCAGTTATTTTATAAAAACAGGGTTCCAGAAGAAAGGAGGGCTAAAATGACGGGAAAGATACCCGGTTTCAGCCCTTTTTGTAATGGAAAAAACTCCAAATAATATCAGGATAATTTCCGAACCCCTCACCTGATAAGGAAGAATCAAAGCAATAGGTCTTATCTTCCTGACGTACTGGTATACAAAGACATTTGATTTTTAATCATCTTTACAAGTACAGGGGAAACATGCTCCAGATGCCGTAAGACTACACACTGTGTATTAGGCTGAGCATCCACAAGCCCGGATGCAATATTATCTACAAGATTATTTCTTTCTGCTACAGAAAAAGATTCATATTTTTGCCTTGCTTGTGAAAAATTGTCCGGATTCGGGATTTCGGCACGCATAATCTCACCGGCAATATATCTGCCGTTTCCACTGGATACCATATCTGCAGGAGACCAGTTTTGCTGCCGGTTGACGGGGATATTACGATAATCAGGGCCTAGCCTGTGACGCTGTGCATCCGAATAAATAAAGGAGCGTCCCTGCAATACCTTGTCATCTGAAAATTCAATACCGGGGAGTAAATTTGCCGGATTAAAGGCTAATTTTTCTACCTGCTCAGCAAAATTTTCCGGATTGCGATTTAAAACCATCCGGCCAACAGGTAAAAAAGGATATTGGGATTCATCCCATACTTTGGTATCATCCAATGGGTCAAAGGGAAGCAGCTTTGCATCTTCAGGCTTCATAAGCTGAACACACAACTCGTATTCGACGGCTCTTCCTTTTGCGATACTGTCATATAGGTCACGTCCGGCAATATCAGGGTCTTTGCATGCCAGCCGTTGGGCCTCCTGCCGATCAATGTATTTCGCCCCTGCCATAGGATACCAGTGGTATTTCACATAGTGGCGGACACCTTGTGCATTTTGCCAGACATAGGTGCTTACACTATATCCTGGGATATGACGAAGGCTTTTAACGGTTCCTAAATCTGAGAAAAACCATATCAGCATATTTGTTGCCTCCGGATATTTGGCAAACAGGCTCCAAAGCCTTTCAGGGTCAGACAGATTATTCACCGGTGAGGGTGAAAGATGGCTGATGACATCCGGTACACGGATGGCATCTCGTACAAAAAAGAGAGGAAGATGATTGCAGATTAAATCAAAAATTCCTTCCTGAGTATAAAACTTGGTACTGAATCCCCGCACATTTCTGGAGGTGTCCGGCGTTCCCAGATTGCTTGAAGCGAGAGAGAAACGTACTGCTACCGGTACTTGTTGATTCGGTGTTTGCAAAAAACAAGCTTTTGTATATTGCCTCATGGAGTGAGTGGTGCAAAAATATCCGAAAGCACCATATCCTTTTGTATGGAGACGCCTTGGTAATGTGGTAGAAAATACAAAGGTTTCCAGGGTTTCATGAAGAACGGTATCCTGCACGAGGACAGGGCCTCTTACACCCACTGTCTGAGAATGGGATACATCTGATTCCACTGTTCTTGGAGATGTTACACTTGAGCAGGAAGTTGGGGCAGCCATCTGTTTACTATTCTTATAAGCACCTGGAACAGACGATGGATGATTCTTACAATTCACCTGTTCATTTTGCCTGTTTGCCGCAGACAGGGTATTTTCTTTCCCCGGCTGAGGCCGTTCGTTATTGTTGTACATATATGGAGTCCTCCAGATCGTGCCAAAACACGAGAATATTATAATACAGAGTATTCATAATTATTAAAAGTGATACTATTGTACCTGCATCTTTCTATTTCCTGGATATAAGGACAACAAAAAAACATCGAAAAATGAGAATGGTCATGCTATAATCAGTTTAGCCATTTTACTTGAAAAGAAACACAAAAAAGCGATAGGTGACAATAGAAATGAGGTACGATAATGATGAATTGGAAACGTAATGCAACATTATATATTATGGGGCAGTTCGTGTCGATGTTCGGCTCGATGCTCGTACAACATGCCATAACCTGGCAGATTACACTTGAAACGAAATCAGGTCTGATTATGATGCTGTTCACTTGTGCCGCGTTATTGCCAATGACGCTGATTTCGCCGTTTGCGGGCGTATGGGCAGACAGGTATAACCGCAAACACCTTATCGTAATATCGGATGCCTGTATTGCACTGATAACGCTGGGCTTGGCAATCGCATACATCTCCGGCTATAAAAACATATTGCTTATGTTTATCGTTGTCGCCGCGCGGTCGTTTGGACAAGGGATACAGCAGCCCGCGGTATCCGCAATGATACCGCAGATTGTGCCGGCGGAGAGTTTGCAGCGGTTCAACGGTATACAAAGCTCAATCCAGTCACTGAATATGTTTGTCGCACCGATGGCAGCCGGTGCATTATTGTCGTTCCTGCCGATTGAATATATTTTCTTCATTGATGTGGTGACTGCGGCGATAGGTATAAGCATCGTTTTGATATTTGTTAAGGTATCCGGCGTTGTGCGTACAGAGGAAGTAAAGCATGGTGTAAAGGCATATTTTCACGAACTGCGCGAGGGCTTGCGGTATATCAATTCCAAAGCGTGGCTGAAACTGGTTATCCTTTACAGTGCGTTTTTCAGCTTTTTTGCGTCTCCCCCGGCTTTACTTACTCCGCTCCAGGCAGCCCGTACATTCGGTGATGATGTCTGGCGGCTGACCGCGATTGAAATTGTATTTTCAGTCGGCGCAGTCGTAGGCGGCATATTGATTTCTGTGTGGGGAGGGTTCAAAAATAAGGCATACACGATTGTTATGGCTTGTGCTTTATTCGGTTTGACAAGTATTATGCTCGGTGTAGTGCCGAATTTTTGGGTGTATTTAGGGGTCATGCTCTTGTGTGGTGTTACAATGCCGTTGTTTAATACCCCCAGCATGACGCTGCTCCAGAGTAAGATTGAGCCGGATAAAATGGGACGTGTGTTCAGCGTAATGATGATGTTCAGCGGGCTGGCAATGCCGTTGGGAATGGTTGTATTCGGACCCTTGGGTGATGTGGTGCGGATTGAATGGCTGTTAATTGTATCCGGAATCGTGATATTCGCCAGCGGTCTTGCGCTGCTTCGTTCGCGTTCGTTGGTTGAGATAGGTAAATAGCCTTACTATGATAATTTGATATTAGTGGGTATGGTCTTCTTCGGCATCTTTTTTTGTTTCGTGAACGGTACCAAATGGGTGCTGAGGCGGTGCATAGATAGAGTATAATTTAAGCGGGATATTACCTGTATTGAATAAATTATGCCATTTGCCGGCGGGTATGATGAGTGCAAAATCATCACGGACATTTACCTGAAAATCCAAATTATCCTCTGTATCGCCCATTCTAATAAGTCCCTGGCCTTCCTCAATGCGTATAAACTGGTCATGGTCAGGATGAACTTCCAAGCCGATGTCTTCTCTGACATTGATGCTCATCAAAGTAAGCTGCAGATAGGACCCTGTCCATAAAGAGGTACGGAAATTCCTGTTTTGTTCGGTGGCTTCTTCAATATTAATTACAAGCGGATTCGGTCCATAATCTTTTAATACAATTGGGTTATTCGTGGATTGTTCAACATAAGGAAGATACTGATTAGGAGACTGACTTCTTAAATTCAAGTTATATATTGGGGTATTGGCAGCGTATGGGTACGGATACATATGGTAAGCAGTATGCATTAGTGTATTGCCGCAATAAGGACATGGATATGCTGGTCCGTTATACATATTGATTATTCCTTTCAAGGGTTTATAACAGTGTATTATATGCTTTGCGCTTACAAAACGTACCTTTTTATGAAATTGTAAAAATATAATACGGCTTTCATTTCACCGTCAGTGCTGCAAACATTATATTGCCGGAACATGTCCAGCAGGATAGAGTGCTTTTTGGCGGCACTTCAGTAATATCTTATTTTGTGACGGTCTCATAGGGCCAGTCGATAATTCCGCCGAAATCATAAACCTTCGTGTATCCGAGAGCGATAAGTTTTCGTGCAGACTGGGCACTGCGGTTACCGGAACGGCAGTAGATAAGAATCTCGGCATTTAAATCAGGCAGTAAATCGGGCATTGTGTCAGAGATAGTCTCGTTGGGTATTAAAATTGAATCGGGTACGTGCCCCTGTTCATATTCTTCCTTTGTTCTTACATCTAAAATAATCACATTATCACCACTATCGATTCTTTCCCTGGCAGCTTCGGCGGTTATCTTTTTGTATGTGATATGATTGGTATTATCCGTATGCCCTGGCTGTTTTGCCGGTATAAATATACTGGCGGCGAGCAGGCCCAGAATAATGCCATATATTGTTGAGATATATGGGTTTGCAGTAATAGGACATGCGCCGCTGGCGCAGCCGATTAACCGATATAGCACAAAGTATCCCAATAAACCTCCTGCCAGAGCGCCTATAA
>JAEZXP010000178.1 GCA_023419655.1 Bacillota bacterium
ATCCCTAAGAAATGCCCTATTAAGAGGGAAGTAAATATCTTCATATTTCTTTGAGCAAATCTACCGCCTGCCCAAAACCAAAAACATGCCATAAGAATCGGGGATGCATACCAATATATCGTAAAAATAAAAGAAATCGGACTAAAGATTATCCATCTTGTAAGCAAATTATGTAGATAGCCTATTCCTATAGGCGCAAAACTGAAAATAAATAAGTCAAGCTTTCTAAACATATAGCCTCCCCCATTCGATTTATAAATACTTAGAATAATGGTTTCCCTCTATCAATGCCAAAGTGATTTATTTATCTCTTTCACTTCGCCGTTTTGATATCCTGCAATGATTCTTTTTGCCATATTGATAAATAATCCATTATCAACAACACCCGGAATTAAGTTTATGTCGTTATTCAGCCTGGGAGGGTTTTCTATGCTTTTGAAATGACAATCTATTATGAAATTGCCATTGTCGGTTTCATAGGACCTGTCATTCATTCTTCTGATTTTGGGTACACAGCCCAGGCTTTGAAGCTTTCTTATCGTTACCTCATGCCCAAACTTTACAACTTCAACCGGTAAAGGGAAGTTACCAAGATTCTTTACTAATTTGCTCTCATCGACAACTATAATAAGTTCTTTACTGGCTGCCGCTACAATCTTTTCCCTTAATAATGCTCCTCCGCCGCCCTTAATCAGATTAAGGTCACCATCCACCTCATCCGCACCGTCAATTGTTATATCAACCGCTTTAATCTCAGCGAATGGAACCAGCCCAATACCAAGGCTCTTTGCCATCGCTTCCGATTGAACGGACGTAGCAATTGCTTTAATTTGCAGTCCTTTTTTGACCTTGGCACCCA
The DNA here is from genome assembly GCA_023419655.1 of Bacillota bacterium. Lineage (GTDB taxonomy): Bacteria > Bacillota > Clostridia > Lachnospirales > Lachnospiraceae > Mobilitalea. The sequence goes on from JAEZXP010000178.1 coordinate 860, forward strand.
GTTTTTGAATGGCCCAATAAGCTGTTGAACCGGTTCCCAGTCCCACCGTCATTCCATCACATATATAATCAACCGCACGTTCAGCGGCTATGCGTTTCGCATCCATGAATTCACCATCCTATCTCTTAAATTAGCAACAGATTCCTTCAATCCCTTAACCGTCTTTGTCTCGATAACACAAGAACATCCATGTTCTTTGGCGATATTCATCTTCTCATCGATATCGATATCTCCCGTAAACAAAGGCAGGTGATTATTCTTTCCTATCGCATCATGAAAATGCATATGTTTTAATTTATCGGCATTTGCCATGATATATGCTTTGTCTTTATTTTCACTTGAATGGTCATGGCCTATATCCCAGGTGAGGAATATAGTATCACGCATTATTAATTCATCCACTGCTTTTGTTATGTAATCAGTATCGTAGATTCCTGTGTTTTCTATGCACAGTTTGATGCCGGTATTCTTAAGCATATCACCAGAGTACGCCGCAAATCTCTTCATGCTGGCAAGATAATCCTCGATATACTTCTTATACAGATAGACTTTCCCATCCGGCATTGTAAAATAGACGCCGGTATGCATATGCATGTTTATAATCGGAGCATCTATTTTACCGGCAACGGCCACTGTATCTGCAAATATCTTCTCATATGCCGCTCTAATATCCTCATTAAAATTTGCTGCATCAAATTCCTCAGGCAGATGAATCGTATAAAAAAGATTATAATTCCTTTTTAAATACATCAGTCTTTCTATGTCAATCTTATTAGGCTGATATTCAGGTAAATTCATATTAAGCTCAATAAAGCTTAGTCCTAAAGATTTGCACAACTCTGCATTGTCCTCAATACCGTTTAACTCAACTAAAGCAGGCATACCCCAAATTATATCTTTCATCCGAATCCCCCTGTCTGCAAACAGAATATAACGGCATTCGCTATATTCGTTCATAGGCTATATCAAATTCATCTCAGAAACAAACTGGCAGCTCTTTGCGGTCATTTCCACCCATGAAGGCCGAAAGCCGCTTTTTATCGCATTTCGAACCGAGCCGATATTCGACCAGGCAGCACAGTAGAATGGGACCTTTCCTCTGTTAATTACTTCTATGGCAAGTCTGCCGGTTAATGCAGATGCTATTCCATTCCTCCGATACTCGGGCAAAACATCCACCCCAATCTGCCACATGGTATCACAATCAGCAGAGCATCCCGCTAATCCAATTAGCTTCTCACCATCATAAGCTGCCACTCCCAAAACATCCAAATGCTTACGCTTCTCACATAGCGCATTGCTCCATTGCGGAAGGTATAATCCGGCAAAATCATCAGAAGTCAACACGCTAATCTCAAAATCACAAGGAAGCAGCTTCAGCGAATTTATATCCGGTAAGAAGTACTCGGCCATAAAACAAATCCGCATTCCTCTTTTTTGAAGCGCATCATTGAGAACGTGCATATTGGGGGTTTCAAAACAATGCTCATATGAATATTTGTTGATATAGGCTTTTACGGCATCTTCGACATCATGATGTACGGACGCTACAACATTGTTTCCATAGGATATTAAATTGCAGTAAAAAGGCAAGTTCAGATATTTTCTGGCCCCCTCATTAACCGCAGACGTAACTACAACATTCTCACTCTTACAAAAATCATCCGCATGGCAATTTGCATCGACAGCCGACTGGCGCATTGCAATTTCCAATATATCTTTATTTGTCATGGTCTAACCGCCTTTAAAATTATTTGACATGGAGCTTCTTATACCCGATATTATTTCTGATGAAGCAACGTCGGTCTCCCCTTAATTTTATACTATTCTTGTAATATTATCCATATATTATTACTTTATCTTTGTTTTTTTACAATTTTTATATGAAATTGTTATAGCATATCCCCATAAAAAATACTATAATTAAAATATATATCTAACATCATGCTGAATGCACAATATATACAAGGAAGTATCTCTGTGAAATATTTCAGTTTTTACAATCCAACAGATTTTGTGTTTAGAAAGAATAGGGGGATGATGTAATGCGTGTATTATTTATCGGTGGTACGGGAACCATCAGTTCTGCCATTTCCCGCCGGCTGGCCGAAAACGGCTGTGAACTTTATCTTTTGAACAGGGGAACCCGCAACGACGGGCTGCCCTCCACAATTAAGTTTATTCAGGCAGACATAAACAATGAGGCGGATGTTGCCAAAAAGATTGAGGGGATGACCTTCGACGTTGTCTGTGATTTTATCGGTTTTGTTCCCGAACAGCTGGAGCGGGACTTCAGACTATTTCAGAATAAAACCAGGCAGTTTATGTACATCAGTTCTGCCTCTGCTTATCATAAGCCGGTGAAAAGCCCTTATATCACCGAAGGAACAAGCCTTGCCAATCCCTACTGGGGATATTCCCGCAATAAGATTGCCTGCGAAGATTTTCTTATGAAAATGTACCGGGAACACGGCTTTCCTGTGACAATTGTCCGTCCAAGCCATACCTACTGTGAGCTTTCCGCTCCCCTCGGTGTCCATGGTAAAAAAGGAAGCTGGCAGGTTATTAAGCGAATGATGGAAGGAAAACCGGTCATTATCCACGGTGACGGTACTTCCCTGTGGACCATGACCCACAACGAGGATTTTGCCAAAGGCTTTGTAGGACTAATGGGCAACCCGCAGGCCATTGGAGAGGTATTTCAGATTACCTCCGACGAATCCCTGACCTGGAATCAGATTTACAAAATGATAGCGGATTATCTTGGCGTGCCCTTTAAACCTTATTATGTCGCTTCCGATTTTCTTGCAAAAGCAGCTCCCAAAGGATATGACCTGACCGGCGGGCTGATTGGCGATAAGGCAAATACCGTTATCTTTGACAACAGCAAAGTAAAAAGGGCGGTTCCCGGATTCCAGGCAACGATTCGACTGGAGGAAGGTATGAAAAGGACTTTGGATTACATCCTTTCCCATAAGGAATGTCAGACTGAGGATGAAGAATTTGACCGCTGGTGCGATAAAGTCATCGGCGTATTAGAAAAGGCAAAAGAGGAGATTTTGTCATGATAGATGTGAAAGGAAGATGGGCATTTATCACCGGTGCCAGCAGGGGAATCGGCTATCTTACCGCCAAATTTATGGCCAGGCAGGGCTGTAACCTGATTGTACACAGCAGAACGCCCCAGCATAGTCAAAAGGTGCTTGATGAGGTAAAGGCCCTTGGCGTAGAGGCGTATGCGGTTAGTGCGGAGCTTGGCGATTTGGAAGCCGTGGCAAAAATGCTCGGGGAAACTGACAAGCTGGGGGTCCGGGTGGATATCGTATTAAATAACGCAGGGGTACAGATTGCATACAGGAACGATTATTTTGCTACCCCGGTATCCGATTACACTGAAAGCTTTAAGATTAATACCGTTGCTCCCGCTATGATTTGTTATCATTTTATGCCTAAAATGATAGAGCATGGCTTTGGACGAATTCTAAACACCACCAGCGGAATCGCTCTTGACCCGCAGCAGGCCGGTTATTCCGCTAGCAAAGCGGCTCTGGATAAGATTACCATTGATTTGGGTCATACGGTTCAGGGAACAGATGTGATGATAAACCTCACCGACCCGGGTTGGTGCAGAACGGATTTAGGAGGCAGCCACGCCCCCAATGCACCGGAAAGCGCCATTCCAGGAATCGTGGTTGGCGTGTTTGTGGATGATAAAAAATCAGGACGTAATCTGGGCGCACAGTATTTTGCAGGCTTAAGCCTGGAGGACGCTGTGGAAAAAGCCATGCGGGAATTCGACAGCCCATATTGAAAATCGTATTAAATAAAAATAAAACCCGGATTCTCCCTATAAGCGGAGATTCCGGGTTTTTTACGGGCATTATTAGCCTGATTATGGGCATGTCAGGACACTGGAATGCTGTGCATTACCCATTCTGCACAATGACCAATTTAATGTTGAATTCTTCACCTCTTCTGCCAGACTCCACAGATTCGGTATGAGCCTTAGCTCAACTTTTCTATTAAATATCTCTTTAAAAATATCGTATACTACAATCTTGTTAATTGGTATCTGTTCCTTATCACTAACATAGTAACCGGCTATTTCATCCTGCAAGATAAAATCTTCGGAATCAAATTCATATAGATACAATGTCGTGTTTTTCATCACTTCAAACCACTTGTTTTCTATCGCTACAACATGCCGAATATCCGCACCCGAGAAAAATCTTGATTTGTCTTCCTTGCTGCTTCTTTCGGTCGAATAATATGCTACCCGCGGGCAATCTCTGGGTGTTAAAAAGTTAGGAAGGCATTGTTCATTAATAGCCCATACCAGGCCCCTGGCTTTATCCATATCTGCTCTTTCGGGTATACGAGGCTTAAATACTTCAATATTACTTTCTTCACTCACATGGAATAATCTCATAACAGCCCCCGAATAAATTATATTTTCACTTATAAGCATCACGCAGTATACTTATCTCCTTCGCATATCCGTCTAGCTCGTTGGGCGTTTCAAGGATGAATGGCAAATCCCTTAATAACGGATGATTAATCATCCTTACAAAGGTCTCCATGCCTATGCTGCCGTCTCCAAGCTTCTCATGGCGGTCCTTGCCGCTGCCAAATTCATTCTTACTGTCGTTCAAATGTATAGCCCGAAGATTCTTCAGGCCTATAATACGATCGAATTCTTCTAATACTCCGTCAAGGTTATTGACAATATCATACCCCGCATCATAGACATGGCAGGTGTCGAGGCAAACTCCCATCTTATCCTTAAGCTCTATTCCTGAAAGTATCTGTGCCAGCTCCTCAAAGGTTCTGCCCACCTCACTTCCTTTACCGGCCATCGTCTCCAGTAATACGGTGGTTGTCATATTCTCGTAAAGCAGCTCATTGAGTAAATCCGTGATTAGCCGTATCCCTGCCTCCACCCCCTGCCCCACATGGCTGCCGGGATGAAAATTATAAAAGCTATACGGCAGATACTCCATTCTCTTTAGGTCGTCCTCCATGACCTCCCGTGCAAATTCACGGGTTCTTTCATTGGCAGAGCATGGATTTAAGGTATAAGGCGCATGGGCCAATATCGTGGAAAAATTATGTTCCTTTGATAATTTTAAATACTTTTCGATATCTCTTTCGTCAATCTTTTTTGCTTTGCTGCCCCTTGGATTACGGGTGAAATATTGAAATGTATTGGCATTGATTTTTACAGCATCTTTGCCGGCGGCTTCAAATCCTTTCGAAATCGAAAGGTGGCATCCTATTTTCAGCATACTTTTCCTTTCCGAAAACCTATGGTTTTTCTTATTTATTATAATACAAGATAGTGAGGGACAATATCCTCATAAAAGCCATCCTTCATAAGAAAGCCATTCGGAATTATCCCCAGCTTAACGAATCCAAGCTTTTCATACAGACGAAGGGCATATTCGTTCGTCCTGACTACTGCATTGAACTGTAAAATCTTAAAGCCTAATTCCTTCGCCTTGCTTATGCAGTGGACAACCAGCTTTTCACCAATACGCTGACCCCGCACACCCTTCTTTACGGCATAGCTTGCGTTGCAAATATGCCCGCACCTGCCAACATTATTCGGATGAAGTATATATAAGCCAACAATCTCTTTACTTTCTGTATCATAAGCAATACCGGTAAATGATTGCTGCGAAAACAATTCATCTCCGCTGCTTTCTGTCAAAAGCTCCATCTGCGGAAAGGCAATTCCCTCCATCACAATATCATTCCAAATCCCGATAGCTTCTGCTATGTCATTTTTATCATACGCTTTTATCTCAATGTTCATAAGTACTTTCCCTCCAACATATTAATAAGTATAATCAAAATAACTACTTGTTTAAATATAAGTCCATGCGAATCAAATCATCATAGATGCCATTAATATTAAAATAATCCTTATGAACGCCTACTTTAGCAAAACCGAACTTCTCATACAACCGAATGGCATTCGTATTACTTGCCTTAACTCCAAGGCCAATATTTTTAATAACACGATGACCAGTTGCAAAACGAATTAATTCCTCCATAATGACGCTTCCAATACCGATACCCCAATACTGCTTTTTTACGGAGATAGCAATTTCACTATTATGGGATATTCTCTTTCTTGAATAACCGCCAATCTGCGCAACACTTATAACCGCCCCATCTATTGTTCCTATCATCATCAATGTATTTGAATCATTACGAATTCTCTTTATATGCTCTATTTCCTGTTCTATGGTTAAGTAAAACTCGTCCTTGCCAAATAACATGTTGTCACTTTCACCGCCAATTTGATTCAGATATTCGATTATCTCTTTCGCATCATCTTCAACGGGCTGTCGTAAAATAAGCGTATCCCCACCCTTTAAAATCACTTCTTTGAGTATATTGTTATCCATAGAACCTCCGGTATGAATTTTTAATTGGCTATGATTATACCTTTAATTATAAACATTCAAATATAAGTCATCAACCTTTACTTACTATTATGAACCATAAAAGATTTTATATTAGGGGAGCGCCATGAATGGTGCTCCCCTAAATCATACTTATTTATTCTTTCTGCTTCCAATATTTACGTCTATATCCGCTTCCGATGACATCTCCAGGCTCCAAGAATCTCGACCACTCAAATCCATTCTTTATAAGAAATTCATGATATTCATTGTCCTCATCATCATTACCCGGACATAGAACCATCAAGCCCTTCTTCTTCGTGATTCTCTCAAGCTCACGAAGCTCCTCCTCCGGCATATCACCAAACACATGCCCGCACATGGCAACATCCGCAAATTCATTGTTAAGAGGAATGTCTTCAAGCAGCCCATCGATAGCAAATAGATTGGATATTCCTTCTTTCTTTGCACGGTTTCGCAGATATTTTCTCAAATTATAAACAGGCTCTACACAGTACACGTATTTTGCCAAAGGAGCTACTGCAAACGCTTGCTTTCCTGTTCCTGAACCGATATCAACAACGATTTTACATGTATAATCGGTTAACTCCGTCAGCTCCTTCTCATCCCAGTTTACAAAGGGCTGATTATGATAATCGTCCGGCGTAGTAACATAAATCACCCAATCTTCCATGGAGCAGATAAGCTCTCTTTCAATGGATTTCATATCATCCGGAATTGGCTCGTCCTTATACTCATTCAGCAGTTCATCAATCCATCCGCAAAGCTTTGGAGCTTTATTCTGAATATACCACTTTATATACGGGCGGGTTCCAAGAACCAATGCAAGCTCTCTGCGTTTACCATGTTCAGGTAAGTAGAGCAGTTGTCTTTCTTCAAATAATAACATGGTTTCTATCGGTTGTTCGTCAATATCTTTTTTCCAATTAAACATAAAAATCCTCCATTATTGTTGGAGGGTTATCGTGTAATTTCCCTCCTGTTTTGCTGTATTTGAAATTCTATGTTTTTTCTCATATGATATCACCCTTTCAATTTTATTAACAATGGCAAACGGCTGCCCGCCTGCCATCGTCTATTATAACTTATCGGCACAAAAATACCAAGATATCATTTAATCCAAATCCATGATTAATTCTTAAACCCTGGAAGATACGCTTTGTGGGCCTCTAATAATTCATCCAGCACCTTAATTGCAAGGTTCTGCGAACCGACAAGGGGATTAATCATCATAGCCAGTAAGGCTTTATTGTAGTCACCGCTCACCGCCGCTTCACAGGCAGCTATCTCGAAGGATTTAATCTGCTGGATTAAGCCATGTACCGCTTTGGGAAGCTTTCCGTTCGCAATCGGCACAGGACCTTCCTTTGTAATCATGCATCCCATTTCTCCTATTTCCTCATAGGAAAGCTCCGGAATCACCCCTTTATTTACCGTATTGACGACTTGAATGTCTCTTCTGTCATTATAAATAGAGCATATAAGATTACAGGCCGCATCACTATAATAGGCCCCTCCCCGTTCCTCAAGCTGCCTGGGCTTTACTGATAAGTTAACATCCCGATACAGCTCAAATAGTTCTTCCTCTAACCTTTTGACTTTTTCGGCTCTTGTACCGTTCTGTCTGTAATAATCAAGGCTCTCTTCAAGGTATTCCTTTGCCATATAATAATATCGATGATAGTAACATGGAATAGCTCCAAGCTCTTTAATAAACCGCCTGTCCCATTCCATTCCCGTAATATTCTTAGCACTCTGGGTTCCCCAGCTTTCCATTACCTGCTCCAACACATCTTTGCCGTCTGCATAGACTCCTGTTACAAATACCATGTGATTAAGTCCGCTGAAGGTAACATGAACCTCCTCCATGGGTCTTTTTAGAACACCGGCAATCTCCTTATGCATGTCGATGGGCAAATTACATAATCCCACCGCCTTCTTACGGTTAGAGTATCGATGAACGGCCTCCATTACCATTCCCACGGGATTTGTGAAATTGATTAACCAGGCATCCTTGCACAATTCATCCATATCCCGGCATATATCCAGAATGACCGGAATGGTACGAAGTCCCTTAAACAGCCCTCCTGCTCCGTTTGTTTCCTGTCCTAATAATCCATGACTTAAAGGAATCCTTTCATCCTTGATTCTTGCATCAAGCAAGCCTACACGAAACTGTGTCGTCACAAAATCCGCATCTCTTAAGGCTTCCCTTCGGTCAAGAGTTGTATAAATCTTCATCGGTAGGCCCGCTCTTTTTACCATACGCCTTGCCAAAGCGCCCACAATCTCAAGCTTATTCTTCCCCTCTTCAATATCTACCAGCCATAATTCATCTACCGGAAGCATATCATACCGGTTTATGAAGCCTTCAATCAGTTCCGGTGTATAGCTTGAGCCCCCTCCGATGGTTGCAATCTTAATTCCCCTCATTTTTTCCTCCATCCCCGCGCATGTTTTAATGGCTCACTTGCGAGACTTAATGGCTCGCTTGCGAGACAATACGCATATCAAGTTTTTGTGCCAAGTGTGTTCCTTACACTTTGGATTAACGCAGGCACAAAACTTATATGGTTGAAAGTGTTTTTCTTTCAACCTTCTCTTCCCCCATTCCATAGCGATTAAAAAATTCGATTAGTGCACCGATTTTACCTGCATGGTTACCAAGACTGCATGCCTCTATCTTCGTATATCCTGCTAAATGCTCGAATATATTGTATACCTTCTCCCTTAAGTCCTTAATAAAAACTTCCTGAGCACATATTCCTCCCCCAATTAATATTTTTTCAGGGTCCAGACTTACAGCCGTATTTCCTGCCATTACCGCAATGTCCTCAAGCCAATCTATATAGATTTCTCGAATATCCGGCTGGCCAAGATTTTGAAAAATATAGCCTCCGTCTATCTCCTTATCCAGAGCCTTCGAAACCCTATCCACCAAATCAAAGGTTGCAGGAGGACTTTGATATAGGCTTTCACCATTCCTTCTCTCTTTACCGATAAGGCAAAGACCGAATTCTCCTGCTTTATAATTTCTTCCGCGGAACAGCTTTCCGTCCTGTATAATGGCACCGCCAATGCCCGTACCAATCGTAATCACACAAAAATCTCTGCAATCTCTTCCTGCCCCAAGCTTCATCTCAGCCAATGCAGCACAATTGCTGTCATTTTCCACTGTGACAGGCAGACCGGAATGTTCCGACAGCACTTCTTTCAGATTAAAGCTTGTAAAATTCTCTCCCACGCTAAAATCCGTGTTCTCGCAGGTAACTGGATTGATAAAGCCACCTATACTAATTGCAATTCCCTGTATGGATTCTCTAACCTCATCTACTATCGTAATTAGCTGTTCCTTAAATTCCTCCGGTTTCTCCTTTGTCGGAACCGATTTTAGATGCTCTTCATGATAATTAGTATCCATGACACTATATTTAATAAAGGTGCCTCCAATATCCATCGTGAGATACTTTTTCATCCTTTACCCCTCCGGCACAAACACATTTACCCGTATTTTACGTATAGAGCTTTAGCTGATTACCTTAATTTCCCTTACCTTTTCTATTTTCAATACTATCCTGGACTTTCTATCTTAATATCATTTCAAATTCCATCTCATGTTTAATCGGGATGTTGTCTATTCCAACCAATGGAATACTTGGCTTTAACTTTCGAGAAATCTCTACCGCATTTATATGCGCAGCCTTTAAATCCATCCTCTCCTCTGATAAAATCGTATTGCATGCGTGTCATCATTGGTTGTTATCAGCCATATTATTCTTTACTTATTTCTGTTAAATACATCGTTATCCCCTTGCACTGCGGCATCTATTTTCATTTGGTCAAATTCGTATCTTAGCTCTTAAGATATTTGCAAAGTCATCTCTTAGTACAATATACCAGCCTGTTATAGACCATCTCCGAACCATTTTTATTTGTCCGAATGCTGTTCTCCGTCTTGATTTTAATCATATTGCATTTTTCCATCACTCTATACGAAGCCACGTTCTTATCATTACAGGTGGCAAAAATATAATCTATATTAAAGTGACTGAATGCATATTCAATGACAGCATGAACCGCCTCACTCATATAGCCGCAATTCCAATACTTTTTATTCGATATCCATCCGATTTCTGCCGCTGTTTCCTTGACTTCTAAAGTGATATTTCCAATAACCTTCGATTCATCCTTCAGCTGTATGGCATATTCATTCCATATCTTAGCATCCATACTCATAACTGCAATACAATCATGAATGAATTTGTATATCTGTTCCTGGGTTTTAGGCCAGTACATCATATACTTACCTGTATCTTCATCACATCCGTACTCACATATATCATCATAATCCGTCATTTTTACAGGCCGGATTATCAATCTTTCTGTTTCTATCATCTTGTACTCCGTTCCTGTGCATGTTTTAATGGCTCGCTTGCGAGACAATACGCATATCAAAGTTTGTGCCAAGTGTGTTCTTTGCACTTTGGATTAATGCAGGCACAAAACTTATAAGGTTGAAAGTGTATTTCTTTCAACCTTCCCATCCCTGAATACTTTTATAATCTATATTCCAGTTGACAATCATAAGGCTCTTCATTTACTAATTTTTCATTATATTCTGCTGCTTCCATACAGCCCATCGCTTTGTAAAAGGCCTGGGATTCCTCAGAAGAATGTGCAGAGATATATAGTTTTTCTGCCCCCATATTCTTTGCCTGCATGCATACTAAAGAAAATAATTCTTTCCCGATTCCTCTGCCGCGATACTCAAAAGAAGTATGTATCGATGAAAGCTGCAAATACTCCTTATTCGAACCAAAAGGTTCATTCTCAATAGAAGCAAACCCTACAAGCATACCATTATAAAATGCACCCAATACGTAACTGCCTGTCTTTATCGTCCTTCTTAAACAATCAACTAATTTTTTATAATCATCAGAACCCCATTGTTCTGTAAATGCTATCTCTTTTAATATCCAGCTTTCATTTTCCTTACGCCAGCATTTCTTTACATCCTGAAAGCGGTTAAAATCAGAAAATAACGATTCATTTATTTCAGTTTCACGTAACTGCCTGTATTGTATATCTTCCAACACAATCCTCCAATCGCCGCAAATTACCATACGATACCTATTCGTTCGGGCATTCACCTTTTCGTACTATAATTATAATTGACAAGTACTCCTGTATCATTTCTCTTGTAACATTCATCTGCTCCAAATACATATCTGCCAGCGCTTTTTTGAATTGCATAATCTCACCCCTATTATCAGCTTCAGGCGGAACAGGTGTATACTCTACAAGAAATACTGTTCTTGCAATATCATATAGATAATTTCCATGACAAACATTCATGAAATCTATAACATATAATTGTCCCTTTGATATCAATATGTTACCGGGATGAAAATCACCATGGCAGAGTGTGCTGCCTTCTTCCAATCGGCCTATCCTTTGCAATAATTCATTCTGCTCATCAGGTGACAGTATATCCGGTATATTATCTCTTAAAAACTCCTTATAATTTGGTACATCATGAATCTCATTCTTAATTATTTCCTTATGCAGCTTAGACATATAAAGTGCACACTGCTGCACATCTCCTGATTTCATAACCCAATCCAGCAGGGATTCCCCTCTTACATTATCGTATATAATGCCCCTTCTTTCGTCATATGAAATTATATCATATGCCTTGGGTTTTAAAAAATCCATCTCTCTGATTGCTAATGCATTATTGTATTCCTTTTTTATCGCCTCTTTAGAGTAATCTTTGTAAAAGAGTTTAAGAACCTTATCTTTTTCCCATTCATATACATCAGCCGTATATCCAACCCCAATTAATTCTCCTATGTTCATATAGTGCCCTTTCATTAAGTTATGCCTTAATTATATAAATTGCTATTCCTTAAATGAACTATAACCGTCTTATCGGAAAAAACATATATGCCTGTCCATCCACAGGACAATTAAATTCATGAACAGCTCCGGCGAGCCGGATGTTATTTTTATTTAGATAGCCGATTGCTTCGCTGAATGTGTTATGGCTCTCAGCCTTCGTATACATATATTCATACGAAGGTATCGTCCATTTTACCCATCCCTCCGGAGGATTGGCATCATCTGTAACCTCAACTCCGGCAAGATATAGTCCTTTTGAAAAATTATCTTCCCATGGATTGAATGACCGTGTAAAGTCAGTCATAGCGCCCCAAATTCCAAGGATATTCCCATCCTCATCCTTCTTTGCAAGCCCGGACACCTCAATAAAATGGGAATTAGCATCCTCCCATAATCTCTGAATAAAGCCATCGCCGTCATTCGTGGAGCCTTCCTTGCCTATCACTGAAAACGTTTCCTTACTGCATTTGTTCATCTCCATTTCATTCTACCTCCTCGAATAATTAATATATTATATTCTTTTTATAAAGCAGACCAATCTGTTGGCTTCCTCAAATCCGATGCCATTATGAAAGTCAATGCTCAGGTAATTATCCAGCGAACAATCCGATGCCATTTCTGAACAACCTTTTTCTCTTCCCCATTCTTCCGCTCTTTTTACTAATGCCATAGCAATCCCTTTTCTTCTATTCTCATCCTTGACATAGATACCTTCCAGATATGCCACCGGCGATGAATCACTTCCTTCTACATAATCGAATCGCATTGACACCTGGGCAAATCCAAGATATTCTTTTGCCGTTTCGTCTTCATAATACAAGAAGCAATCCCCTTTATCTGAATCCATTATATCTATGAATCCATTCATGAGCTTTTCAAAATTCGCATCCGGCCATAACCTGTACGCCAGTTTTGCACATTCCCCAATATTGTCGGCATTCAGTCCTTCAATCATATCTTCTTACCTTCCCGCTTACAAAAATACCGGTATCCCAATACACATACAGGAATAAAATAAGCACACCAGAATTCAAGTAAAACAACTCCAATATAGCTCTCTGTATCGGCCGTGAACACCGGAAACATCGGAACAAACAGACACGTCAAGAAGAAAACCCCATGAATCCAAAGCATCCACCTAAACACCTTGTCCGCTTTACAAGCCGGCTCTACCAGAAAAGCCATTAGAAATGTTGTCAGTGCCATAAAAGCATACCCCAATAGGTCATAGTTAAAGAACAGACTTCCGGTATGTCCATAGCTTATTATTGATAAGACTTCATCACTTAATGAGGCGTTCAGTCTCAATGTCGTACACTCTGCATAGTACACCAAAAGGATAATCACAGCATATACCGCAGAAAAAGCAATCCCCGTATAGCCCACGGCCTTTCTTTCCGGCCTTTCGTTGACAGCAAAAATACTGCACATAAAAGCTACAAAGCCGATTGAAATAAAGATGCTTGATAAACAGCTTGCAAATACTCCCCTGAAAGCTATCATGGATATCGCAAATGACAATACGGCTATACCGGTCACAAGCGAACTAATCTTTCCTAATTTAATATTCATAATCTCCACCCTCTAAATACCGATGATTTTGCTTAACTGGTCATAATCCGCTATTGTATAGTCGGCTGTTTCACAATCATATATCTGATTGTCCTTATAATAGCAGGCTGCTATTCCTGCATTCTTAGCCGCGAAAATATCGATATCCCTGTCTCCAATCATCAAAGCCTCACTTTTATCCATTTTATATTCATTTATAAGGAAAAGAAGTGCTTCCGGGTCAGGCTTACGCTTAAAATCATTTTCCTTTGTGATAAAGCCGCTAAAGTATTCATACATTCCGTACTTTTTTAGGAATTCAATTGAAGATTTTCCCCTGTGGGTATATAGATGATTCGTGCGTTTGCTTTGGTAAATCCTTCTGCATATCTCTTCTACATTTAAAAAAGGCCTTATATTGTCTGCTTCAAGTTCTTCCCGGTACCGTTCAAAATTAGGTCCCAGCCTATCGCTGACTTTATGGTTTCTTATATAATAGTCAAATAAATGTGGTACTGATACTTTCATCAATCCCATTATCTTGTCACTTGATTCATGAATTCCCTCTTCCTCCAAAGCCGCTTTGAATGCAAGTGCCATCGTTGGATATGAATCAAAAAGTGTTCCGTCAAAATCCCAAATAATATGCTTATACATCCGTAATCTCCCTTTTTATCTCTTCTGTCTATATCTCCACCCGTTGACAAAGGTTATCCGCTTATCCATTCGTCGGCTAAAATCGCATACTCATAGGTATCATTCCAAATGGGCTCGTTTTTTTCATTGGTTTTAAAATAAATATTCTTATGCAAATGCCCCTCCCGCCTCATCTTCAACCGTTCCAGCAGCTTCCAGGAAGGAATATTGTCCGGATTGCACATGGCAATAACTCTGCGAACTTTCAGCTTTCTAAACCCATAATCTATAAGCGCCTTGCACGCTTCTACCGCATAGCCGTTACCATGGTATTTGGGATTAAACACATACCCGATTTCCCAGTTTTCATACTCTCTTGGTTCCTGCTGCTCAAAATAAATATTCCCTATAAGTTTGCTGTTATCCTTTAGACATACAGCCAAAAAAGCCTCACTGGATGAACGTTCCGCCGCCTCATGTCTGCAATCCTCTTCTGTAAATACATCATAAGGCTCATATCTGACGACCTGCTTATCGGACAGATATTCATATAAATCTTGTCCGTCATTACAAGTAAATCTTCTGATTATCAATCTGTCTGTTTCAATTAACATGTATTGTGCCTTTCCTTAATTCTTAATGCTCCTATTACAGTATGCTCCGGATTAACTTCTGCCCTTAATAAACCTCTTCTGGATTTTATTATTTAGTGTCATATATACAAAATACGCTGCGAAATACAATATAAATGTTATTCCCTCATATTTACCGGTATAAAGAATCCTTGACAGGGACAATAAAGCCGTGAAAAATCCCATAAAAATATATACTTTACCATACGCCTTGGTATATTCCTTGATATCCTCTTCCTTTACCTTTTTCCAATCATAGTCCAAGGTAATTGAAGCCTTTTTCTTAATCCATATAACGAGACCAAGAATAATCAAGGCAATTCCCAAAACTAAAATAATAACATCAAATATATTTTTTAAGCCCATCATAACCTCCCGTTGTCACAATACATTTACAATTATAATTGACAGTGTTCACAATAATAGATTGTCCCACCCAGATAATTATCCTTCCGAAGCTCATACCCGCATTTCACGCAAGGCGTCCACGCTGTCTTTTTACTAAGATAGGTTTGGTAGCCTCCCGGATTTCCGAACAGGTCCTTCTCCGTATCCCTTCCTCCCTGGTCTGCCATTTTTCTTAATGCATCTTTCAGAGTATTAAAAAGCCTGTCATATTCTTCATCCGATACATTGGCCATTTTTCTTTTCGGATGTATTCCTGATAAATAAAGAATATCCTGCAGCACGCCATTTCCTAAGCCCGGTATACGCTGTTCAGTAGCCAAAAATGCCTTTACAGACAGCTTGCCTGAATCCTCTGTTCTTAAAGACACGAAATATTCCTTATCGAATTCATCGGAAAGCGGCGATGCCTTCGTCTTAGCTCCAAAATAGTACATATTATCAAATTCACCTTCACGAAATGCCCAGATTCCGCCATACATCTGGATTGTGCATACCAAAACCGTATTATCGTCAAGCTCAACATACAGCTGATGTTTCTTCGGAATCTTCTTCAAATCCTCATAATAACGCAGTGCAGCCCCATCACCGATTACTATCCGGCAATCCTCCGCTTCAATTTCAACCATTCCTGACCTGGCGACCGACATGCCTATCGTTTTGCCGGAGAGCAAGTCATCATATTCCTTAGGCTCTCCATAATACCACGCAAATGCATGGGGTGATTGTCCTGCTTCCACATAACTTATTGTCTTTCCTTTAATCGTCTGGTTTAATTGTTTCGCAATCGTATAGCTCTCCGGTATTTCTAACATAATGACGCGCCCCTTTCATAATGATATTCACAATAATTTAATAATTCTGTCAATAACCGTATCCCATGGTCTTGATTCTATAACGGGTATACCATACTTTTCCCCTTCTGCCGCAAGCCAATTGCCATAGCTATAGCTTACATCTGCTCTGTGATGCTGTAACCCGCACTCGGGCTCTCTTGCAAGATAATTATTTAATATCTGCTCCCTTGATGATTCATGAACAATGATAGACTTTACCTGTGAGCCATCAAATAAAGTACATAGTTCAGGCAATATAAAGTCTCCCTCTATTATTACCGGTATATTTGAATCAATATGATTCTTAATAACCGCTTCAAGTCCCGGTAAAAAAGCTTTCCCGACATCAATAAGCTGTTTTACCGTAGCCATGGTACCTTCTTTCTGCCAATCCGGGTGTGTATCCCAATAATGTATCTCCGGCTGTTCCTCCAGTTTCGACATAGAAAACAGAAACACCTGGAAATCATCTACTTCTACCAGATTAATGCCATATATTTTAGCCATCGGATAACTGATACAGGTTTTACCTGACCCCGATGCACCAGCAATCAAAAGCACGCACCAATCTCTTTTCACGCACATTACTTCTTCCATCCGTTTACCTTTATCTTGCAGGTATCTGACTTTATCATTTGAGCCTCACATATAATCTTCCCTCAAGATTCTGCCTATTTTGCCGGTACTTTCATCGACAAAACAATTCATCTCTTCCTCTTTCAAATAGGGATATTCTCTTTCCAAATCAGCTCTTTCCCCACTATAGAATCCTGTAATATATTCTCTTCGGCTGTCAAATGCATCCGTACTAAAGAAATCCATGTATTCATTCTGAAAGCCGCTTGCATTCTTATATATTGAAAACGCCCTGAAATCAGGATTCTTTTTGATATAAAGAAAATCCAAATCATACCAGTCTTTTTTCATTGTCCATATCCATTCTGTCTTGTCTTTCTCATACAGGGATTTGAACCTGTCTTTACTTGGGCGCAATATATTATCCGCCCACATCATGTCCGCTAAAAGATGGGTCAGGTAGCCGAGATAGAACGATTTCTGTTTATTGTTATACTGCTCTCTTTGTTTTGCAGAATAAAAGCATTCCACATACTCATCCAAATGAATATCTTTAAAACCATCCTTATCGGTTGTTTTAAAATGCGAAACATCACTGCTTGGAGTAAAAACCGACCAATCACCATTGGGTATACCGCTGTCAGGAGCCATATTTCCGACTACAAATTCCGTGTATGAAAGATTGTTTATCTCATTCAATAATTTATCCGCTATACGCAAATGTACCATCCATGAAGCCATAGAATCTCCTTTGCTATGTAATATTGATTTCTCTAAATTCTCTTCAAAAAGAAATGCTCAGAAAAGTCTTCAGCCTCATATCGTCCAACCTCTTCAAAGCCCAAAGATGTATAGAAATCACGACCTTGCCAATCAAATGTATCCACACGAATCATGTCAGCCCCTAACTTCTTTGCTCTTTGTTCAAGACACTCCATCAAGGCTCTTCCTACACCTTTTCCTCTATAATCCTTATCTACAAAAACCGTAGAAACATAAAGAATACGAAAAGAGGTCATACATGCATCTGCTCCGCCAATTAAATTTCCTTTATCGAACGCTCCAATCTGAACAAATCCATCCAGTGGTTTTGGCAAGAACGTATTATCATATTCTTCTAACCTGTTTTCTATATCTTCAACCTGCTCTTTTGTTAAATTCTTAATCTCATACATGTCTTTCCTCCGTATAGTCTCTAATACTTTATGTTTCAAAATTGTCCGTACTAAATATATCTCTCCGATAAAACTCTAAACTCTGGTTTTGTAACATAAGAGCTATATACCACTTTCCCATTAAAATTCAACATGTTTTTAAATCGATATATCTGGGCAGGTGAAGTAATATAACTCAAAACCTCTTTTCCTGGAACCCATATAACCTCACTGGTTTCATCCGAACAGGTCAATTCCCCATCCATATATTCACAGATAAAATCCAGCATTACTTTTGTCGGAACTTGTGTTACGCCATCATAAAAAAGATGCTTGCCTACATTTGAATAGATGCCGCATAGACACTTTACAGTAGCTTTGACGCCGCTTTCTTCAACTATTTCACGTATTACACCCTCTTCAACACTTTCTCCTTCTTCAATCTGTCCACCAGTACAGTCCCATCCCCTGTTATGGGTCTTGACAATCAAGATGTTTCCCTTGCTGTCAAATACATAACCGGCAGCAGCAACGATATGCATTGGCCACCCCATCGATATTCTCCTTTTTTAAGAATTAAGTCTTTATCTTTTGTGATACCGTAATTCGTCTGCAATATTTCCCTTATTAGGATTCATTGCAGCACAATAAGCGCTCTGCCTCTATCTCAATTATATCCGTATTCTCTGTCTTGAATTTACTCATTTCATTGAATGGCATATCCGTAACATAGCATTGCAGACACATAATAACTACACCGTGGGTTACAATTGCTATATCATTGCTGTCTGTATCTATAATTTTATGTATGACTTCCAGTACACGCTCCAGCATATCTTGATATGACTCACCATCAGGAGATTTCGTGATGTTAAAATCTTTTTGCTCAATTCAACCGCTTGATAAATACCGGTATCATTCAGTTCAATATCATGGCTTCCCTGAATCTTTCCTTCCATATTCCAATCCGTCTGCCATGCCGTATAAAATACAGTTTCAGTGAAATCTCCCCCTCTTATTGTTTGCTCCGCTTTGTAGAACCTATCCATTCAAATATAAACTCGCCAAATCTCTTAAACCTCTTACGATATTCGGATTCCACGTCACTTTACTAACCAGCCATTCACATGGGAATTCCTCACACAAACCGCAAAACTGTACACGATGTTTTTGGGCACATTTATAAATAGGACACCCGTCAGACTGTGCCCATTCCTCGCACTTTCCATCGGTTTCGATGCAGCCTCCGCATATCCCTTCTTCTTTTTTCTTACAGCCTACGCAGCACTCTCCGCAGGCTGTAATCTTAGCAAAATCAATATGTTTCATCTTTTATACCCCTTAGTATAAGCCATGAAATCTTTGTTATTTTATTTCCATAATTTTGTACATAGGAGAATTCTTATATTCGTCAGACTGCCTCTATTCATAATACTGCTCTACGATTTCTTTGTTATCAGACAGAAAATCCTCAGGGCTTTCTATAGATTTTTTTGTGCGTTCAATCATGTCCATAATCCGGTCGGTACCGATATCCTTCGTGGCTTCTAACAGGTAAAGCACTCTTGGAAATACTAAGCCTTGAAACGTATAGTATTCAATTGCTTACTTCATGTATTAACATAGTTATCACCTCGATTAAAGGATAAGCTAACACCCAAGGTGATAGTCAAGGATAAAATATATTGCCGATATATACATCTTAACTGAACATTCGTTCTTTTTCAAGTAAATGTTTTAAATTAACAATATTTATTCTTATTAAGCTGTATGCTCTTACCTGTTTCACATATCTGCACAACCTTACCATCCGCAACACGATACGCTTCTCCATATACGGTTGATATCCCATTATCCACATAGATATATGCCCCGTCCACCAAAGCATAAAAAGGCCGTTCCTTGCTGTCCGGCAAAGAAATATCCTCCATTACCCTAAATCCATCTAATGTTAAATCCTTTACATCCTGAAAGTGCGGCAAGATGTTCAGCTTCGTCAGATTCAGCCCTTCTAAATATCTTTGGTAATCCGGGTCGATTGCTTCACCGTCAAGCTCAGGCTGTGCATATACTACATCCGCACAATTCATCGTTCCGGCACTGATGCCTATTACGATTCCATTGTAGCTCTCCATAAGCTTTTTCAAATTAATTTTTTTGAAAAACCTGTTCTGTGTTGGAACATGTCCTCCCGCCAATAATACTACATCATAATTATATAGAATATCAGCCAGCCCGCTTTCGTTTCTTCTATCACAAATCTCCAATTCCGTAAATGAAAGGCCGCTCAGTTTAAATGCTTCCTTAAATACTTCCTTAAAGCTGTCATTTACCTCTTCATTATCAGGGTCTGAGCTTATTATCAGGCATTTTGAATTTATCTTCCAATGCTTTTTCAAAATATCCACAAATTGATTGGAGCCATCTATCTCACACGGGATTCTTGCTCCGTTTTCTTTATAGCTTCCGCCTATACTGCTTGTCAGGAATAATGTCATACCAGGTCTCCTTGCATTTATCTCGATTTACTAATTATATACATAATATCATAGTTTAGTGGTATGTAATTGTCAATTATCTTTATCCATAATGAACCTTTCCGAATCTCGTGACAATATACTTATGAAGAGTTAAAATACGAAGATAAACATGTACATGATTGGAAAGGAGGTTTGTCAGTTTGAACACCTCAGATCTGAGTAATATCGTGGAGGTCCATGGAAAAGCTATCTATGGCTTTTGCTATTACCTGACACGTGACAAAATTAATGCTGAAGACCTTTATCAGGAAACCTTTCTTAAAGCCCTGGAGCTTTGCCATAAAATAGATATTGATAAGAATCCAAAGAGCTTTATTATCCAGATAGCAACACATTTGTGGAAAAATAGTTGCAGAAAGCTGACAAGGCAACAGAAAATCGTTGCGGTCGATAATTTTGACGACGATATCGTCTGTATTTCTTCCGCGGATAATAAATCACCCGAAGATATTACACTATCGAATGAACTCAGCCAGGTAATACGGGAAGCGGCCGATTCCCTGAACAACAGATTAAAGATACCATTATATATGTATTATACAGCTGAGATGTCCATTGAGGAAATCGCCAGCGCCCTTCACATTCCCAAAGGGACTGTAAAAAGCCGGCTTCACAATGCACGCAAATCCATTCAAAAAACATTGGAGGTGTATAATCTATGAAAATGAAGGATTTTAACATGGATGAACTGCTCAGGCACTCTCTTACCCAGCCGGATGGACCCAGCGATGAATTAAATCAATCAATCAAAAACAGAATAGAGAAGGAGCATGTCATCATGAATAAAAATATCAGAAAGCTTATACCTATCCCTTTACTGGTTGTCTTTTTAACGCTATTTATGTCACTTGCCGCATTTGCAGCGTGGTCTTTACTAACGCCTAAGGATGTTGTAGAGAAATATAATGATAATGGTCTTGCTGCCGCTTTCCAGAGTAAGGATGCCGTGGAAATCAACGAGACCATCCTGTCAGGCGGATATAAAATTACATTTCTAGGAGTTGTTTCCGGTGAGGGGCTGAGTGATTTTAAAGGCAGCGCGCATGAAATCAATCCGAGCAGAACCTATGCCGTTGTTGCCATTGCTAAGGAAGATGGCTCTCCGATGCCAGCTACCAGTGACCCGGCATATGCCGATAAAAGATTCTTTGTATCTCCACTTATCAAAGGTGAACAGCCCTGGTTATGCAACATTGCCACAATGAAGGGCAGTTATACGGAGACTGTTGCAGACGGAATCATGTATCGCCTTCTTGAATGTGATGATATAGAAATCTTTGCTGACAGAGGACTTTATCTTTGTGTAAGTGACACAACCTTTTATAGCGTCGAGGCTTTTAATTATGATAATGAAACCGGAGAGCTCAGTCCCAATCCGAAATTTAACGGGGTAAATGCTCTGTTTGACCTGCCGCTTGATATTTCAAAGGCGGACCCGGAGAAAGCAGAAAAATATCTTCAGGAAATGTATTCCGAAGATGATGATTCCTCTGATGCAGAAGAAAGCAGTGAAGATATTATCTCTGACGGGGAGGATGCACAAGAAGGTCCTAAAGATGTCCTTTATGATGATGAAGATATAGAGGCATTAATGGAATCTGCCGTCCTGATTCCCGAATCTGTTAAGGAAGTATCCTATACCGAAACCGGTTCGATGGTTTATGAATTCGAGGGCAAAAAATTAGTATGTGATGTACAATGGATATTCCCCGAAGGTACAACGGGGCCATCCCAAGCCGTGGGCGGTATATCCGAAAATGACAGTACCATCTCTATCAACTGCTTTAACATGGATGAGAAGGGTGTCATTACCGGGATGATTTATAAAGTAACCAAGGAGCAATAAGTCTTTAAGATAGGGGCAGCCATTGCAAAGTTGCAACGGCTGCCCCGCTTTTTTCATTACTTTTTGATGGTTAGTACCCCTGAACAAAACGATTTCTTTTCAAATTTAAGCTCTAATTCCGGCAGTCCTTTCTTGAATTCATCAAAGACAATATAATATTCCTCATCATCCCATTCATCCTGAGCCTTTATTCTTGCGTGCGCCAGCTCTCCCTGGGTCCGAAAGGCAACATCTCCAAAGATTACAGCACCATCCGGATTTATATGCTTTATTAAATCATTCATAAATACCTTCTTTTGCTCATCTATCAAATGATGAACCGCATAGGTACTGATAATCCAGTCAAAGCGAATATCTTCCAGTGATTTCGGAAGTCCGCCCGCAAAATCATATTGTATCAAGTCGGCCTCCGGCATCTTTTCTCTGGCAATTTCTATCATTTATTATCCAGCAAATTAATTCCTCCCTGAAGCTTATTGTGTTATATACATTCTAGCCACATTTATTTCGTATCACATCATAATTTTCTAATATAAATTTATAGGATGTATCTAAAAAATCCGCCATACTCTTTCTTTCCTTAAAAAACTTTATAATCGAACAGATATTATTGTATTCTATATTCGATATCTCCACTTTGATTTTCGGGATATACATATCGTTATTCCCTTCCCAGCTTATTCATATTGATTTTTCTCATTTCTAAGAATTCTCTGACCCTTTTTGTCTCTATTTCATTGCAGGGAAAATTAAAATGATTTGCCACCATTATTTCCAATTCATTAAAATAATCATACATTAGAAAAAGCTTATCCCAGATATCCTCATACTCACCGTTTGGAAATATCCCCTGCACCTGTTTCATTTCATCTGCCGAAAGAAATCGTTTTAAATATTTATTGTAATGCCCGGTTGTTACACGAAAATCATTTTTGATTCCGATTTTCCAATTCAGCATCTTCATGAACATCTCCATGGTTGGACCATCATAGGCGCATTTTGCATAATAAAATTCTTCTCTGCATAGTCCTTTTGATATGTACAAGGACAGCCATCTGAATTCATTACATGTATTATAAAATTCCATTTGTGTAGGGGGTTTTATAAAGAAAACCTCTTCATTGTCTACCGGAGCCAGCTCTGCAAAATTATCCTTATTAAGCAGTATAACCCTGGGTTCGTTATTATCCTTCTCGCCTGCAATATTCCTTATATCGACTAGTGAAAGGTCGATTCTGTTACCATCTGCGAATTGTATCAGGTATGCGAATGATTCATGGCTTTCATAATCATAAGGATGCGTATACCAATCATACGGGTACTGAACAATCAATATATCTCCAAAATAATTTATCCAGCTTTTATCATTTGTAAATTCACGAACATCGGTTACAAAATAAACAATATCAAAATCACTATACTGGTCATGTACAGCATTTTTATTCGCTCTGGAGCCATCCATGGCAACAGCCCGGATTCTATCATCCTCTATAGCCTTCTTCATTATTCGGTTCATCATTTCATCTTCATTTCGCATTGTACGCTCCTTCTTAATCAGCATTTATTGATATCCTATTCGTCAACGATTGGTCTGTTCGCGGTAATTAATCCGCTAAGCAGATATGTCAGCCAATCCGCCTTTATCCCTCGTTTATCAAATGAAATATACCCGTCAGATTTATATATATAATTAACTTTCCAATACCCTTCCTTTGTCCTCTTGCTGCGGATATACTCGAAGGCGCTTTGACAGTCTTCCCTATGTATATTCCCTGTTCTATTCGCCAGCTCCAAAAGCTCAACAATGTTTAATTGATAGGAAGCCGGAAATGCCAAATCCAAAATATGGCGATTAATCGGTTCCTTGTTGGATAGTCTTTTGTACAATTCATGTCTCAGAATGTAGTCCATTCCCTTTGAAACAATCGCTAAAATCCGTTCATCCTTACTGCCAGTGATTCGGTAATATGCTTCCAATGCTTTCACACTTTTTACTAGACCGATAAAACAGGGCGTCTCTTTTAGACAGCCGCCGTACCTTTTAATTCCTGCTCCGTGCCACCGTGAAGGTATGTTTCTTTCAAACGGCTGATATTCTTTTATCCATTCCACTGCATTTTTAACGGATACAGTATCTGTTCTCCCTAATTTTGAAAATGCCTCAAGAATCATGGCATTGTAGCAGGGCAGCAGGTCCGTTTCCTTTCCTGTTAAGGTAAAGCCATTTTTAGTAACCATCAGATTTTCTATATATTCAACAACCCGATTGGTATAGCTTAAGGAAGAGGCAAAAGGAATCTCGGACAAAGCAGTAATCCTCCACACGGCATAGAGAGGGCTGGGGATGAACTCCTTCGTCAGACAGCGGATTAAATCCGATTTTTCTATAAACGGCTTTGCCCTGTCAATATCCCGGATGTCTCCGTTATCATACGCTATTCTTAATTCTAAAGCTGCATCCATAATTCTTCTCCCGCAATATGTCTATGGTCTTTTCACTCAGTCATTTCGTATATTTCATATAGACAAGATAATTTATACCACTTGCTTTGCTATGTTTTTCTTCCACTCTTTTAAATTCTTTAAATCCTAATTTTGTGTATAAATTTACTGCACTAAGGTTGGTGTCCGCTACTTCTAAAACATAATTTGAATAAGGCGTCGTTTGAAAAATATGCCTGATAATTGCCGATG
>JAEZXP010000234.1 GCA_023419655.1 Bacillota bacterium
GGATTATGATACTGCCGATAAGGCGGGTGCCATGATAAAGGCAATGGAATTCGGAGCCCGTATTCCTATCGGTATTCTTTACCGTGAGGACCGCCCGGATTATCATGAAATGAACAAAATCCTTGCAGGCAAAGAGCCTCTTGTGGACCAAGAATATAATCCGGAAGCTCTTGCTATCCTGATGAAGGAATTCGTATAATTTGTTAAAGAAGTATATAACTTTCTGGTTAAAGTAATTTCACAGCAAAAAGCAACCCATCATAAACCGGGTTGCTTTTTTATTAGTTATTACTGTTCTGAGCTTGTGCAAGGGCACAATCTACCGCCAATGCTACGCAAAGACAGAGAAGCTCATTGTCGGGCTCAAAGATTTCAAGCTCATAGCTGTCTCCCCAGGTAAACCACGCCTTACTAAGCCTCATAATCTCATGTCCATTATCATACATGGTATAGTCATGCGCCCAAAAGTCACCCTCCATCTTCCATGGCAGGCCTTCGACACGATAGGATTGCCGGAAAAAAGTAAATTCCTTAACCACGGAAGCAACGGTAACACCATTAATCTCTATAAAATAGCAGGGAAGCCATGACATAACCTTTTGACGAATAAAGGCCACCTCCTGCCCTGCACTGTTGAATATATGAAGTTTTTTGCCCCATGAGAACAATTCTCCTTCTACATAATACCGGTTATTGCCATGTCCGTCGGCAACATTGAATTTATCTGTCCAGGAAAATACCTTTTGTTTCATATACAGTTTCATCTTAATACCTCCACCACGAATATTTCTGTGTACATTATATCATATAATAATTGTAATCATCTTATCCTTTGATTAAGTTTAAATTAAGATTTATAATTCCGGTTAAGAAAAAGACGTCCTAAAATATCAGGGCGCCTTTTTCTATATAACCTTGGATGAAGATATAATAAATGAAATTAAAAGGCTTGCAAAAAATGATGACAGGTCTTTTTCCCAGTATATAAATCTGGTCTTACGGGAGCATCTGAGCAAAAAGGGCAACCATAAGTCTGATTAAAACAAGTTTATGATACCTCAAAATCACATCTATACAGATTATCATCACTACAGCTATTGCCAATGTAGGCCTGATAATTACCGGTTTCTAATTTCCATACCCTGTCTGTCTCACAGTAATATTCCAGCTTTTCCAAGGGGCAGGTGATAACAACGGTTTTTGTCTCGCCCGGAGACAATGTGATACGTTTGAAGCCCTTTAGCGCCTTTACCGGACGGTCAATTGCAGAATCTTCCTTTCCGATATACAGCTGGACAACCTCGTCTCCTTCTCTGTCACCAGTATTGCTTATCTGTACCTTTACCGTAAAAGCATCCTTATCTATACTGCACGCAGGATTGCTGATATTAAATGTCGTATAGCTTAAGCCAAAGCCATAAGGTACAGATGGTTCTATATTCTTCTTCTCCAACCGGGTATATCCATGATAATAATCATAAACAATCTCTTCTGCATCCCAATCAACCTCGGGCAGGTCATCTGCATCTTTAACAATTACAAAAGGTAATTTACCACCGGGATTATTATCTCCAAAGAGGGTCTCAGCGATTACCCTTCCGCCTTCCATTCCCGGATAATAAGCCATCAATATAGATGATACACTGTCCTTGAAGTCATCAATCAAAATCATACTTCCGCCGATTAAAACCACGGCATTGTTTTTATTGACCCTGCTGACCGAATGAATCAGCTCGACCTCATGCCTATGCAGGGACAGAGACTTCCTGTCTCCTCCGATAGGCTCCTTATGCTTGGATTCTTCCGTCGGCATGATGTATTCACCCTCATCGTCATGGTTACATCCCATTATCATAATAACCGCATCGGCTTCCTTTGCCAGGCTGCATGCTCTTTCCATGTTTTCTCCCGAATAATATGTCACCTTAGCCTCACCCACAATATCCAATATACCCTGCATCGGTGTGACGGTATAATAGGGAAATACCCTGCTTGAACCGTGGTCACCGATGTTCTCGATATTTGCCAGCCTTCCGAGAACCAATACATTCTCTAAGTCCTTCCTAAACGGCAAAGTCTTGTTGTCATTCTTAATTAATGTCATGGCTTTTTGGGCTACTTTCTTAGCCAGGGCAATATGCTCCCCGCAGCTTATAAGAGAATAATCATAGGTCTGAGGGTCTTTTGCTTCACGGGCAGCCAGCAATGTTCTTACAATTCTTATTGCGGCATCATCGATAACCTCTTCACTAACCGCATTGTCCTTTACTGCCTGCACTAGGTTTTTACCATAATAATTCGTATTGGGCATCTCGATATCCAATCCGTTATTAGCCGCATCGACCGTGCTTTTCGTACCCCATAAAAAGTCACTTACGACAAAACCGTCAAAATCCCATTCGTCTTTTAAAACATCTCTCAAAAGATACCGGTTCTCTCCTAAGTAGACCTCTTTATATCGGTTATATGCACTCATTACTGCTGCCGCTCCGGAATCGATGCAATCCTTAAAATGACGCAGATAAATTTCCCGTTCTGTACGGTGTGATGCATCCACACTGACCTTAAAACGGGCATTTTCCATACTGTTAAAAGCATAATGCTTGATACAGGCGATAACATTATGCTTTTGGACACCCTTTACAAGGGCGGAGCCCATTTTCCCCAGATGGTAAGTATCCTCACCATATACCTCCTGGCTTCTTCCCCAGCCCGGATTATAAGGAAGATTGACGCATACGCCTCCGAAGAAGTTGCCGCCAAAGGCACGTATCTCCCTGGCGATTACCTCTCCTACCTGTTCCTCCAGCTCTTCATCAAATGTTGCTCCTCTTGCCATGGTTACCGGAAAGCAGGTAGCCCTGCGGCATACGACGCCTCTGGGTGCGTCACAAAACTTTAGCTCCGGAACATCAAATCGGCTGTTTCCTCCCGCCGGGTATGGAAATACATTATAGTGATTATCAACTGTCGGATTTCTAAAGGCGTATTTCATTTTGTGCGGTATAACCTTACCGCTCATTAATTCCACTTTTTCCTCCAGGCTCATTTGTCCGACAATCTGTCTTGCTTTCTCTGTGAATGTAAGCCTGTATTCTTTTAAACCGAACATTCTTATCCTCCTTCCACAATCTCTATCCTAAAGCACCGTATCCCATTTTCCGCAGAAAGGGTCTACAGGGTTGACTCCTTTAAATTCTGAACGTCCCATTAATTTATCAATCAAGGCCTCCAAAACAAATTCATTTGAATTATAGGTGTTGATAAATGTACGGATTCTTGGAACATCCAGCAAATGATAAGGATTTTCAAGCGAAATGAATATCGTTGGTACATCCTCAATATAATGAGGGCAATCGGCACCCATCGGCTGTGCCCATTCGATACGGACCATCGTCTGATTACTTTTCGTAGAAAGATTCGATACATATATAATCAAATCATAGTTGTCCGTAACATCACTATATCGGACCGTCTGTCCTTCCTTTCCCTGGCTGGGTACAAATAAATCGACGTCAAAGCCTTCCTTTTTTAAATAATTCATAACTTTTTTGCAAATTCCCTCTTCGACAAAATATTGCCCGGCACCTCCTGATGCTTCAATGCCATAGAATAGTATTCTTTTATATCTGGAGGTCGTAAGGGGAAGTACCCCTTCCTCTTCTTTTACTAAGGTGATGGCTTTGTCCGCGCATTCTCTCGCCCAGTCAATATGCTCCTTGCATCCAATCCGCTTATTGGCCTCTTCCATCGATACCCTGGCTGCGCCCTTATGAAGCTTTAATGCCGCCTTTAAAGCCAATATTCTGGTAACCGCCTCCTCCAGCCGTTCTTGTGTGATAATGCCGTTTTTCACACCCTCAAGCATATAGTGATAATCTTCTTCCAGATTCCTGGTGAATAAGAACATATCCGCACCTCTGGCAATTGACGTCGGAACGGCTGTTTTTCTGGACATGGGTATGGTGTATCCCGCCATCGTCGTAGCATCGGTTATAATTAGTCCGTTAAAGCCCAGCTTTTCTCTCAATAAGTTCGTCATTAATTCCTTCGAAAGACTTGCCGGCATAATCTCGGAATCCTTTAGACTGGGATTGTAATATTTTGAATAGGAGGGAAGCATAATATGTCCAACCATACAGGTCAATGCTCCCGCTTCAATCGCCGCCCCGTAAACCTCGCCAAAGGAATTATCCCACTCCTCGCAGCTTAGACTATTAATGCTGGTTACCAGATGCTGGTCTCTCTCATCCACTCCATCACCGGGAAAATGCTTGATTGAAGCTGCCACGCCATGTTTTTGAACCTCCTTAACATACGCAACTCCCATGTCTTTTACCCTGTTTACATCGGAGCCAAAGGTTCTTGTATTCGTAATGGGATTTCTAAAATTCATATCGATATCGATAATGGGGGCAAAGGCCCAGTTACATCCCGCAGCCGAACCCTCGGCACCGCATATCCTCCCAAGCTTTGCCGCCATCTCCGCATCATCCGTTGCAGCAATCTCCATTGGAGAACCCAACAGGGTTCCTTCCTCTACCACGCCGTTTCCGCCCTTTTCAAGATTTGCTGCCAGAAGATACGGTATCTTAGCCTGACTTTGTATCAGATTCGTTAGCTTCACTGCTTTTTCAACCGGCAGCGGCCTGTACATTGCTCCACCCGGGCTGATGACGGAATTAATCCGCCTGTGCTCTTTTTCTGTTCCTTCTCTATAAATCAGGCAAAATAGTTGTCCGACCTTCTCTTCCAAGGTCATGGAAGCCTTTATCTTTTCAACCCAATGTACCGCCTCATTATCCAGATAAAATGGTTTACTCTTTATATTCATTCCTTTTCCTCCGTATATTCATATCTTCATGCATGCCTGACAAAGCCATGATAATCAGATTATTCCTGGCTATTTATAGCCCTTACGATTCCGAGAGAAATCAAGGCGGATAAATCAACATCCTTTAGGGTTCTTGCATTGAAATCCGCTTTCTCATACCCACAGGCATATCCTACTGCAAGAGAGATAAATCCACCCTGTTTAGCAGCATCAATTCCTGCGTAGGCATCCTCTACCACCAGGCAATGTTCCGGCTTCATCTTCATCGATGAAGCCGCCAGCAAAAAAACCTCCGGGTCAGGTTTGCTTCTCGTTATGCAATTACCGTCTGCCACTGCATCAAAGTAATGATTCATACCGATTCGCTCTAATATATACGGGGTGTTTTTGCTGGATGAGCCAATCGCAATTTTTATTCCCAAGTCCTTTAGCTTTTCCAGATTCTCAAAAACCCCGGGTAATATGTCCTTGCATGTCAGGCTGTTAAGCAGTTTCTTATACGTCTCATTCTTTTGCTGTGATAATCTTTCCTTCTCTTTCTCATCATATCTTCTTAAAGCCCTCTCAAGTATAATAGCAAGACTTTCAGCCCTGCTTACGCCTCTTAACCGCTCATTCACACTGCGGTCAAAATACATTCCTTCCCTGTCAGCCATTACCTTCCATGCCTGATAATGATATTCATCCGTGCTGACAATAACACCGTCCAAGTCAAATATAACTGCCTTTATCATTCATCAATATCCTTCCTATCACTTCTCAAGCCCAAATCTCTTGTAAATGCCGTCAGGCGCCTCGTTTTTTAATAATTCCTCCATCAGCGCCTGTATCATCCTGTTCTCAACCTCCGAATTATGTATCGGCTTCTCCTGGTATTTATCCCCCGATAAATCAAATAATATATCTTCTGCCAGTTTGGTGGTATGCTTCGCCATAACAGGAATCTTCATCACCTTACATCCTTTTGTAAATGAGAAGCCCTCCGATAATTCCATATTTTGAAGCTCATCCACGGTAAATAAGTGCCCCATATGAGTGGGCATTAAGGTATATTCATCAATCGGTGCATCCGGTGTCCGCACCGCACGCATATAGACATATCTTCCGTCTGTGATACTAATCGGCCCGCCGTGTACGCCATAAATGCCATATTCCCGTATGTTTTCGTTTGTTTCCAGTACAGCTTTTAATGATTTTCCCAGCATATCCTTTGGAATCTCCATACCAAAGTAATCAAGGATTGTCGGTGCGATATCGATGCTTTGAACCAAAGCGCTTCGATGGGTATTCTTTTCTCCAAACCGCGGGTCCCAGATGAATAACGGAGTATGAGCCACCTCATTATATTCCGGCATACTCATCTTTCCCCACCAGTCATGCTCTCCGAGAAGAAATCCATGGTCTGTATTTACAATCAGCATCGTATCCTTCCATAAATCATATTGGTCCATAATATCCAATACTCTTCCCAGGCTCTTATCGCAAAACTGTGCCAACGCATAGTATTTCTTACGCATCTTCCCGATAATTTCATTGCTTTCTTCAACCCTGGCATAAGGAGGCCAATCCTTCTCATACATGTTATCCGGGTCAAACCAGCGGCTCAGATAATTATCCGGTGAATCAAAGGGCTCATGGGGGTCGAAAGTTTCAATCTGTACAAACCATTTGTCATACTGCGCATTTCGCGTAATAAAGTCTATTCCGCTGTCAAAGGTATAGCTCTGGGGATAATCCCTCTCCGCCTTCATACGGGTACGGTTGTACATATTCTGCCAGCCGCTCTGCTTTCGGATGGTTCTTAACGGCTCCGGCTGCCCCTGGGGGTTCAGCATCTGAGGTCCGTACTCGGCTGGCCTTGGCTCCAGACTGCCCACCCAGGTATCCGTTTCCTGTCCGCGGAAAATCTCCCATGTAGAATAACGGTTATGATAAGTCGCTCCTCCGTCCTCCGCATAATGAAAATGGTCTGTTGCAAGATGGGTATGAATCCCTGCCCGTTTTAATATCTGCGGCATGGAATCATCAAAAGGCTCTACCGGCCCCCAGCTGCGATGAAGAAAATTAGGCCTTCCCGTATGAAGCTCCCGCCTTGCAGGCATACAGGGCAGGCTGCACACATAGCTGTTATCAAATGTAACCGTATGCTTGGCCAACCGTTTGAAATTAGGCATATCTACCGGCGATTCACCATAGCAGGACAGGATATCCCTGCGCAATGAATCAAACATAATCATAATTGCACGCATCATTTATCTCCTTTTCTATTATAAGAATGGGCTGTTGCAAAAAAGTATCAGGTGCATCTATGGTTATACCTGTGTGCCTACTTTCTTTTTTGTAACAGCCCCAAATATTTATGTAGTACTTATTTCCAGCTCTTGTCTGGTTTTATGTGCTAACCTGACTCTTTCTTTCCGTTTCTTATAATACTGAACCTTATGGGCATTCATCCGATATATCGTAAACAGCAGAAAGAGGGAATATATAATGATATTCTGGGTACTTCCCTGAAGAGGCAGCTTGGAAAGTCCCAGGGTAAGTATCTTGACACTTAAAGAACCCATCAGAACTCCCAGTACAGGATTATTTACAAAAGCTCCTATCCAGATACCGACAAACAGGGGGAACATGTTACTGAATACACTGCCGTTACTGCTCATACCCAACACCGGTGTCATCGTACCCTTATATGCTGTATCAAATATACCCGCACAGGCGACTAAGGTTCCGGCGATTAGATAACATAGGATACAGTTCTTAAATATATTAATACCTGCATCTCCGGCCAGCTTCTGGCTGCCTTGTATGGCTCTTCTTTTATATCCAAAGGTGCTGTATTGGAATATAAATGTCAGGACCAGAATCAGGATTGCTGTAACGACCGTTATAAATCCCATATCCGATAATATTCCTACTCCCTTTTTTCCATACAGCATTAATCCCTGTTGATTATAGGATGCGAAGGAAAAGGTCTCAAAAATCAATGTCATGCCTATACCAAGAACCATCGGCAGAATACGCAGGTTCACAAATAATATTCCTACTAATAGTCCGCACAGGCCGCCTATAAATATACTTAGAACAAGAACACCCACTCCGCCCAGATTAAACCGGATAGCAATATTTCCTCCGAAAATACAACCCATATACATCTGGGCACCTGCGGACAAATCCATCCTTCCTAAGAGCAGATTGCAATTAAGAGCCATTGCAAAGCAGAAACTGGTAATTACATTTCTAAAAAGCGTTCTTAAATCCGTAGATGAGCTAACGACTCCCCTTCCTGCGACAGCTGTGTCCACGATATGCATAATAGCAAATACAACCAGAGGCAATGCTATCAATTTTAGAATACTTTTTGCCTGATATCCTATCGTTCTTTGACTCATATATGTTCCTTCCTTACTGTCTCAAGATATCATCTTTTTTATCCGAATATCCTGATTATTTAATTTAAACGTGATAATGCGTCTTCAAAGGATACACTGTAATACACTTCCTGAATATCCTCAAAGGTCAGCTCAGGATTATATATTCCTAATGTTCTGTCAATCAGCGAATTATCAAAAACCCATTTGCCGCCTCCGGCAATATCCCATGTGGATAATGCATTCACCTGCTCCGGTGTTTCAACACCCCACATTCTAAACATGATTACTCCCTGGTCTCCCGCTGCATCTATATTCAAATTATTATAACCTGTAAGGGCATTATACACTTTGACAAAACCCATACTGCTTACTAAGCTTGTGGATTTTACAGTCGCCATATTAAGAGAAGGATTCCCGTACTTATCCTGTGTGTTAAATGCGTTCGTTAAGGATTCGGACATGGATGCTACTGATGCAACCTTAATGTCGATATCAAAGGTCTTTTCAACCTCATCGACTACAACCGCTGTGCTGGGAAATGTCTGACCAGTCTGAATAAATACACCGTAATTACCGGTCTGAAGTGCTGCACTGACACCCTGAAGCCATCCTTCATTCGTGGTAACAGAACCAGGATAGATATAGATTCTTATATTTTTATCGTTTGCAACTTCCAAAGGTGCGGATGTAACTGTAATATTCTCAATGGTATCCTCATATGTCAATCCGTATTTGTCTTGAATTGCTTTTAATACTGCCAGTGTAGATTCTATATGCTGTGCATTACCTCTGAAAGCCATCGCTGTCGTTATGATAAAACCTTCACTTCCGTCTTCTGAAGCATTTGAAGCCAGCCAATTTCCAAAAAGGCTTCCTACATAAGGCTGGTCTGCGGTAAATCCACCGGTAAAGTTCTCATATCCACCTGCGAATACATCTTCTGTCTGCATATTTCTGGGATAATTAATCGCATATACCATGCCGTATTCCCTGCATACCTGTGCCATCTGGTCTGTATCATCCCCGCGATAGCTGATAATCGCATCCGCTCCTGCATCTGCGCAGTTCTCAATAAAACTTAATTCATCATCCGCACTCTTTACCTGCTCTGAGAATATAAACTCAACATTGTATCTTGGTGCAATATAGTTCTCATAATAGTCGCGGCGGATTACAACCTCATCAATCGCCTGCGGCTCTGCAACACCAATAATGAACTTTTTAAAATCATTGGGTGTCTTTGTACCAATTTCTTCGGATTCATCTTTCTTGTCATCTGTCTTATCATCTGTCTTGTTTTCTGCATTTCCCTTGTTATTATCCTTTTGGGAATCGGTCTTATTGCTGCAAGCAAGCAGGCTTAAGCTCATGACTCCGATTAACAGTATTGATAGTAATCTTTTTTTCATAACCATTCTCCTTTTTATAATTAATTTTAATTAACTACACTTGTTGTCTTGATGGCAGTGTATTATTTCTTTCGCTGTTCATAAATACCAGGATTAAGAAGATAACTCCTCTCACTCCTTGTATAACAGAGGCCGATACGCCTACCATCAGCATTCCTTTATTCAGAGCCGATACTGTCAAGGCTCCCATCAATCCTGCATATGTATTTGATTTGGCTCCGCCAAAGATGGACATGCCTCCGAGTACGGTTGCAAGCATGACATCCATACCCATACCGCTGCCTACATCCGGACCGACAGAACCGGTACGGATTACTGTGAATACCGCCGCCAGTCCGACACCAATCCCGGCCATAAAGAAGCTTATATATTTGGCTTTGTTTGCACTCATCCCTGTCTGGTCGGCACATACTTCATTTCCTCCGATAAATCTGAGCATTCTTCCTGTAGAAGTCATATGAAATACAACAAAGCATAATACAAAATAGAGGATTAAGGAGGTGGACCGAAACCCCATGTTCTCTAGATTTTTACATACGGCATAGTCTACTTTAAGTACATTGGGGCCAAGTATATTGCTGACGATGGCACTATACAGCTGTATCATTACAATGGCTACCGTTATGGACTTAACTTTAAAAACAACACTCATGGTACAATTAAATAGCGACAATACGATACCGATTACGATGGAGGTTCCTATCATAAGTACAATATTGCCTGTCCCATTATAGACCAGAGCTCCCATGGTAGCCGCCAGCGCCATGGAATTACCGACGGATATATCCAGATTCCCGGTTGTATAGATGAAGGATACTGCCGTCGCCATGGTTCCGATAATGATGGCCTGGTTAAAAACGCCTCTCAATACATTTGCCGTAAAAAATCTTCCTCCGGTAGCAAATCCGAAAATACATATAATAATAAGCAGCACGGTAATCGGAAAGGCAAAGGAAAAGGCAGGCTTATTTTTTATGATTTCTATACGGTCCGCCAGTTTTAAATTGGGTGCGTTCTTTTCGGCTGTGACTGTAACATCTGACATCTTCTTACTCCTTTCCTAAATCATGCATTCAATTAAAGCATGCTGATTAAAACCATCTTTACGGTGAAACTCTCCGTTTATCTTTCCGTCCTTCATAATCAGTATCCTGTCTGACATACCGATAAGCTCCGGCATTTCCTCACTGATTAGAACAATGGACTTTCCCTGTTTCTTCATATTGTAGATTAAGTTATACATGGATACCTTTACTCCAATATCCACGCCTCTTGTGGGGCAGTCCAGTATTAGAATCTCTGCATCATCCGCTATCCATTTACCAAATACAACCTTCTGCTTATTTCCGCCGGACATCGCCTTAACGGGCTGAAGAATACTTACGCATTTGATAGCTAGTGAGTCCACCTGCAGCTGTGCATATTGCTTTTCCTTTTTCATGGATATAAACGGTCCGAATAAACGGTTTTTCTTATATCCGGTACTTTGAATGTTCGCTCCTATCGAAGCGTTTAATTCCAGAGATTCCGTATCCCGGTTCTTTGAAACATATCCCATGCCGTTATTAAATGCAATCTGCGGATTCTTGACAACCGTATCCGTTTTTGTAATTACAACCTGTCCGTCTACAACATCCTCCAGACCATATAATGCTCTGCCCAAATCATGTATCCCACATTCAGAAAGCCCTCCGATACCAAGGATTTCTCCCTTATGTAATTCCAGGTTCAGACATAAGATGTTTTGCATGGTTGTAATACAGTCTACCCTGAGGACTACTTCTTTATCATAGCCATCATTATCTACCCGATAATAATTATCCTGAATCTCTCGTCCTACCATCTTATGCTTAATATCATTCGCATCAAAATCTTTTTTTTCAATATTATCAATAATGACGCCATCACGTAATATCGTTAAGGTATCACAGTGCTCCATTAATTCCTCCAGATCATGGCTGATAAATACGACTGCTTTATTATCCGCAGCAGCCTTATGCATAAGATTATAAAGAAGGTCTCGTCCCTTTTGCGATAAAGCCGTTGTGGTTTCATCAACAATAAACAAATCCGGATTACTATACATCGTACGGGCGATTTCAATCAGCTTACGGTCCTGCATATCATATATCCGGGTCGGTAAGGCCGGATTTATATGTGTAACTCCTATTTTCTCAAGAGCCTGCTTTGCTTCCTTAATCATCTGTCTGCGATTGATTACCATTCCCCTTTTGAAGTTCCTGTAATCCCCTAAGAATATATTTTCTGCTACAGAAATTTCTGCAATGGTTCCAGCCTCCTGAACAATCATCCCTATTCCGTTTTTTACTGCATCAAGAGATGTCTCAGGCTTCCACAGCTCTCCCTTGTAGTACATTTTGCCACTGGTAGCTGGTTGAATTCCTGCTATGATAGAAGATACAGTTGATTTACCTGAGCCGTTTTCCCCAATCAGGCCCCGCACTTCCCCACGTTTTATCTGCATATTTACATGATTAAGTGCTACCGTAACTCCGAAATTCTTATTCATATCCTGTACTTCAACCAAAATGTTACCATTCTCGGGCATGTATTTCACATCCTCTCGTGTGCCTTTTAAATCAAGCGTATTCACTGCTTATTTATCTGAATTATAACGTGCTTTCAATTGGTATACCGCTACAATCCTG
Source organism: Bacillota bacterium (assembly GCA_023419655.1). GTDB lineage: Bacteria > Bacillota > Clostridia > Lachnospirales > Lachnospiraceae > Mobilitalea. The sequence continues at coordinate 12,287 of JAEZXP010000234.1, forward strand.
TTATAAAATATCAAAAATCCGACGTAAAATTTTATGTTATCTAATCAATTATCAAAAATCTTACTTTTATATCATTTTTCCGATTTTTTATAAGCCTTTCACGCAAATATCCGGATTCTTTCTGGCTGATGGGGGATTTTTGTTCCACCGTTCACTTTCATCCGCACCGCCAAGAGCCTTTTCCATCGCCACAAATAATTCTGCTGCCCTGTCATGATTTTTTTGCAGGCGTATTGCCTGCCCGGCTAAAGATAGCTTTGAGGCCATATCCCTCATGGATGATACTATATCAGCTTCTGTATCCGCCAGATTATTCGCTTCCTCCGGGTCCTTCTTTATATCAAACAAAAAATCATACTGCTCATATCCTGTATATGTAACGTATTTGTAATCATCCTTCCGGAGCATCAGCCCATAGCTGTATTCCGCATTCTTCCGAATTCCGTGGGTTGGCCCGCCATCCGTTCTTTCTAAGAATTCACTATATACATCATGGGGAGACAACTCTTTCCCCTCTAAGGCATTAACCAGGCTGACACCATCCACATCGAGCATACCGTCAGCCCCTGCCAGGTCAAGCAGTGTCGGTCCGATATCCATAATGCTGACGGGGGTATCGCAGGTTATTTTTTCTTTGATTCCGCTTCCCGAAAATATAAGCGGTATCTTCACTGATTTCTCATAGAAGGTTTCCTTGCCGAACATTTTTCTGTCCCCGCACTGGTCCCCATGGTCCGAGGTATAGCAAATAATCCCTTCCGTCTTCCTCCTGCTGCAGGAAGTGGCAAAGGCTTCCCATATCCTGCCCAAATATGCATCCACCTTCTCAATCATGCCAAAATATGCAGCCAGTGCTCCTCTGGCAGTTACTTCATCTGTTTCCTGCTGACTATATTTTTTCAGCAGGGGGTGGGTTTCTTCCATATAAAAAGCCTTTGAAATCTCAACTCTGTCATGATATTTTTGGAACAGCTCTTTTGATGCCACATAAGGAAAATGGGGTGCATATATACTTACTACAATACATTGAGGCTTTTCATGGTCCTGTGATAAATAATCCAGTGCCAGATTAATTATTTCTTCATCATAGTGAAGAACCGGACTTTCTCCTCCTCCGATAACCTGGGTAGCCCATGTTCCCGCAAAGGTTCTGGCAAACACGCCCCGTTCCTTTTGTAATTTTTCCACCGGTCTGCTCCAGGTTACAGGTGTCATATCCTGTCCTATGCGCTTCGTGAATCCGTGACGCTGGTCTTTGCCTACAAAATGCATACGGCCGCATAATACGGTCTCATAGCCAGCCTCTACTAAATTGTGCAGGAATGTCGGTGTCGTATCGGCAATCGCATCCTCTAATGTAAATATACCGGTTCTTCCGGGCCGTAAGGCCGTAAGCATAGAGGCCCGGGCAGGAACACACAGGGGACATGTCGTATAAGCTTCCGTAAAATTCACACCCTGTCTGCATAATCTGGCCATATTAGGCGTTTCAACAACATCATTAAACAGACTTGTATACAGAGGCGTATGCTGGTCACTCATAAATATCAGAATATCCTTCTTATTCATCGGTGCTTCTCCTATCGGTGCCTGCCTTGTCAGCATTGTGCAGCGAGGTGCAATACCTTATCATCTCAAACATGGATTTACTGCCCTTTCGTATAAGCTCCTGTACTTCTTCTACGTTCTCAGGCGGACATATATTTTTTACCCTGTTCCATGTCATTTCATAATTAAACCGGCTGTCCAGCTTAAACGGGACAATATCACAGGTTTCCTGATACCAGGTCAGCATCTTTCGTCTTAGCTCATTCAGTACCGAGGCATAACTTTCATCATCCGCCAGACTGCGGGTTTCCCCGGGGTCATTTTGTATATCATACAGCTGGTCTTCCTCATAAAGCCTGCGAACGTACTTGTACTTATCTGTCCTTAACATGGTCGCCTTCGTATGGGCCACCGGGTCCTCCTGGGATTTTACTCTCGGATAATATGAATTCCCAGGTCCTATACCGGAGACACCAACTTCATGGCTTTCATCGCAGTGTATCTCGTTCCTCAGCCTGCCTCCTTCACAGCATGCAAATTCACGGGTTTTATGATTACGGTCTGCGATGCTGTCCGTTAAATCAATCCCAAAGTGAGTATGGTCTGGTGTTACTCCCGCCATGCTCATCGCCGTGGCATAGAAGTCAATAAGCTCTACAATATTATCATTCACACCGGGCTCAATATCATAACCCTTCGGAGGCTTTATTAAAAACGGAACCCGCACTAAGCCTTCATAAAAAGTATTTTGATTTTTCTCTGACAGACCGAACTGTCCCTGATAATCACCGTGATCACTAAAGAAAAATATCGCACAATCATCATAGATGCCCGCTTCCTTTAAACCATCACAAAATTTTTCAAACAATGCATCCACCTTCAGGCACATTCCCAGATAACAGGCACGAAGCTCATCCCAATCCTCTTCTGTAAAATTTTCTAATCCCTGCCTCTGCCTGATCATTGCTTCTATCTTCGGCTCAAACGACCCCGGAGCTCTTTCCTTGACCCTCTCCGGCAGCCTCATTCTGTCAATCGCTGAAAAGTATGGTTCCTCTACCCCATAATCAGGGTGAGGATTAATTAAGCCTATAAACATACATAAGGGTCGGTCGTCTACAGGATTCTTTACCCTGTGAACGGCTGCATCCACAACCTCATCATCATTGCTATACCGGATGCCTGATACATCTGTCTGCATTGTCCCAAGATAATGCGAATAGTAGTGCTTTGAACCCGGCTCTCCTCTCATATTGGAAATTACGGGTCCCGGTGCCGGAGGAACATTTCCTCCATAAAAGGTCTCATCTGCATGTGCCTCAAATGACCCTTCCTCCTGTCCCGGTAAGAAATCATTCCTGGCATTCATCCATACATAATAGCCATTCTCCTTTAATTCCTTAAGGATACTGCTTTCATGGCTGTGCAGCATATGATTCATTGTTCTGTGACCGTTAACATGAGGGTATAAGCCCGTTAAGAAGCTGCACCTGCTGGGTACACACACTGGGTTTTGACAAAATGCATTCCGGTAAGATACCGCCTCTGAATTAGCGAGACTATCTAAAAATGGCGTCTGTGCCGCCGGATTTTCTCCCATATGAGCAAGAGCGGCATTCTGCATTTGATCCGGATTAAATATAATGATATGTGGTCTTTTTTTCATATTCATAACCATTCCTTTCTTCTGTATGAATTTATTTCACACTTGCCTGCGCAACATTTGCAAAACGAATTCATTCGCTTCGTAAAAGATTTATTTATATGTATTTGTAAAAGTTATAGAGACACAAAACAATTATTATCACTAATAGCATTCTAAATAGCTTGTCTACCGTTCTATCTTCTAATCTTTTCATAAAACCGGTTCCGACGACCCCTCCGAGTACGCCGCTTGTCAGCATTAAAATCAAATGAAATAATTCAAACTCAGGAGTTTGTCCCGATACGAACGCACTGACTAAACTGGCTGTCTGCGAAAACATGATAATATACAGTGAATACTGCGCTGCCTGCTTTGTTTCCATCGAGAAAAAGAAGTAAAGAGCAATTAGGTTAATCGGTCCTCCTCCTATGCCCAAAAAAGATGATATAATTCCCAAAAACGCACCAACAAAAAGGCCGAAGCTCCTGCTTCTTATATTGAGGCTTTTTATCTGCTCTCTGAATATGGTGTATAGCAGTGCTCCTAACGTCAGGGCAAATAATACTGCTGCTTGGATTGCCCCTATTCTATTCGTATCCTGTAAATTATGAATAACTCTCTGATACAGGCTTTTTCCTGCCAATCCACCAACAACTGAGCCCAAGGCCATGCTGGTTGCCAGCTTTATATCAAACATCCCATTTATCTTACTTCCAGTCTGTCTTTGCTTTTT
>JAEZXP010000239.1 GCA_023419655.1 Bacillota bacterium
GCAAAGTACAGAGTAACCTTATAGTTGGTTTCTGCTCCGGTGTTCTCAATAAAAAGCTCTGATGTCATAAGCCCCGTCTGTACTCCGTTGGAATCCATCAGCGGTTGTCCATTTACATTAAACAGCACAAAATCTATACCGGGTATCTGGCACAGTGTTTTTACAATCGTGGCTCTGCACAGGACTTCTGCAATTCCTTTAAGCTCACTGTATTTTGTATCAAAATTAAGCAGCAGCTGCTCACCTGTAATTTTGTATTCCATGATGGTTACGCCTTCGGGTATGGCTCTTTTATATATTATATTGGAAGGCTCGTGTTGCAGAGCCTCCAACAGCTCCTGCACCAGCTCTTCCTTTGTATTACCCACAGGAACATAGCCCTCGCTGACGATACCGGCGGACTTGCTGTCTATATAATAGATAAGATATTCACTTTTCGGCTCACCGTTTCCGTCTTTCCTAACACTACAGGCGGTAAGCAGTGCCGCCATCATCAGCACCATAACAATTACAACTCGTTTCATAATAAATAATCATACCTTCCTTCTGTGTGAATTCATTTCACACTTGCCTGCAAACTATATATGAAAATCTCTATTCAATAAAGTTAAGAGGAATCCTTACATTAAATGTGGTTCCTTCTCCCTCTTTGCTATATACCTTTATAGCACCCCGGTGCATCTGTATTGCACTTCTTGTAATCGCAAGCCCCAGTCCCGTGCCGCCGGACTCTCTCGACCTGGCTTTGTCAACCCGGTAAAACCGTTCAAATATCAAATCCTGTACATCCTCGGGTATACCGATACCTGAATCAGAAACTTTTATAAAGAAATATTTATGATCTGCGTTGAGGGATACTCTTACCCAGCCGTCCTCTACGTTATATTTTATGGCGTTTTCAATGAGATTTGATATAGCCAGAGAAATCTTAACCTCATCAACCTCTGCCATAACCGGACGAAAGCTTTCGAATACCATTTCAATATTCTGCTTTTTGGCAATCGGGCGCAGTCTCTTTAATATCTGCTCCAGAAGCTCATTGATATTGACAGAGGAAATGTTCATATCTCCGGCTGTCTTATTAAGCTTTACCAGGGAAAGAAGGTCATTGATAATCTTATTCTCCCGCTCTATCTCTTCGTTGATATCGACCAAGAACTCCCTGTAAAGCTCTACGGGGGTATCCTCCTGCTGCAGCAGGGAATCCGCAAGAACCTTAATTGATGTAATCGGCGTCTTTAATTCATGGGATACATTCGATACAAATTCCTGACGGGAATTCTCAATCTTCTGCATACGATAAATCATCTTATTAAATGAATCCGATATCTTTTCAATCTCGTAGTAACCCTTAATGGATACACCCTCCTCCATATACCCCTCTGTCAGACGGTCGATTGAAGTGACTATCTTTGTCAGGGGCTTGGTCAACCGGCCTGAGAAATAGATTGCAAAGATTACAATTAATATGGCAAATGTCAGAGAAAATATAGCCGCCCTCTGCTCCATCCCCGTTAATATGCTCTGTATATCCCTTGTAGATGCGTTCATGACAATAGCACCCGCAACAACCCTTTGCTCCTGCGTTGTACGGGTGATTGGGTGGGTTAATATCAAATAATGGTTTTCCTTATCATGAACCCTGCTGCTGTTACCGATAAAGCATTGAATAACATCTTTCGACACCAGGTATTTATTCTCGTCATACAGCCCATAGGTATCCCCGACAATATTAAGGGTATTGTTTACAACAACGATTCTTCCCTGATAAACATCCGCAATTCGATTAATCTCGGCATCAATTTCAGGTGAATCTGCCAGGGTCAGATAACCGGTGGGCAGCATCTGATTAGACAGCATCATAATCTGATTCTGCATTTGACTGAATTTGTTGCTAATCGCTTTTTCCTCATAATTATCTAAAAGGACATAGGTAAAGATATATAACGGAATTACACCTACTATTATAAATACGAGCAGGATATATATTCGCATGCTATTTAAAAATTTTAAGTTATTCCTGATTCTTGAAAAAATATCCTACACCCCATTTTGTATGTATATATTTTGGCTCGCTTGGATTGCTTTCAATTTTTTCACGCAGTCTTCTGATATGGACATCCACAGTCCTTACATCTCCGGGATAATCATAGCCCCAGACAATGTTTAACAGGTTCTCACGGCTATATACCTTATTGGGATTAAATACCATCAGCTCAAGCAAATCAAATTCCTTTACCGTCAGATTTATCTCATTATCCGAAATATAAACCCTTCTGTTCTCACAATCAATCTTCATATCATTAAACGATACTGTCTTTGCCTCATTAGCAGGAGCCGCATTCTTGCTACTGCGCCTTATAATCGCCTTAATTCTTGCCTTTACCTCCAGAATATTGAAAGGCTTGGTAATATAATCATCTGCTCCGTACTCAAGACCAAGAATCTTATCCATGTCATCTCCCTTTGCCGTCAGCATAATAATGGGCATGGATGAAAATTCTCTAATCTGCTGGCATACCTCAAAGCCTGATTGCTTTGGCAGCATAACATCAAGAAGGACCACATCATATTCCTTTTTCTTCGCAGCTTCAATCGCTTCTTCTCCGTCATAGGCACAATCAACCTCCATGCCGTCCTGCTCCAGGCTAAAACGAATTCCCTTAACGATTAATTTTTCATCATCAACTACAAGCACTTTCTTTGCCATAGACACACCTCATTCTTTGTATGGTTAACATGTTACTATATATGCTTCAATTACATTGTACCTGCATAGCTTTATCATTTTACAGTAATCAAATCCTCTATCTTGCTAAACAAGCCTTCCTTAATTCCCGGTATGTTCATCAAATCTTCCGTAGCTTTAAAGCTTCCATTTTTATTACGATAGTCAATAATACTCTTTGCCTTTGCCTGTCCTATCCCCGGAAGGCTCATAAGCTTTGTTTCATCAGCAGTATTGATATTCACCTTATTATCTGCTTCACTGCCGCTGTTATCCTCACCGCTTTCCTGGCCGCCGGCTGCATATTCCGATATCGTAAGTTCTTCAAGTTCCGTAATAGCGGGGATATATATCCGCTGTCCGTCCTCTACTTCCATGGCCTGATTCATATAATCACCAGCAGCCTCAGGCAGCAGGCCCCCTGCAAACTCAATTAAATCCACCAGTCTTGCTCCGGCTTCTATCCGATATACATCCGGATTGACTACTGCCCCGCATAGATGAATATAAATAAACGGTTTGTCCGAATCTTCTGTATCCTGCCCGTCCACAGATACTTTTTGGTCACCTGTGCTCTCCCGCGGCAACAGCACAATATCCTGTTCGTGATTAGCATCAGACTGTTCACGACTTTTGTCAGCGGACTGCCCATACTCCTTTCCATAGGAACAACTGTAACATACCCCTGCCACTGCCAAAAACAAACAGGAGGCTGCTATAACTTTATACTTATTTTTCATCATCTCTTCCTTTATATCCCTATAGCAAACCATGCTTTAAGGATTTATCAGAAGACTTAAAAGTACCCTCTATACTTTATTGAGACGATTTATATTTATTTTACATAAATCATAGAACGAATACAATAGGCATTTCAACGAATTAATATTATTTTTCTGTCTACTA
>JAEZXP010000256.1 GCA_023419655.1 Bacillota bacterium
CAATCTGGATGCGAATTCTATCAGAGAGGCGCTTACGCCGATTGATTCGGAGAAAGCCTTTGAGGTAATGATAGACCAGAAGGATTATGATATTAAAAAGTTGAATTTTGAGCTTCGTGAATTTGTGGGTAACGAATTAATAGAAAAAGGCTCCGTCAGCGTGTTCGATGAAGAGGGGGAACGAAAGATAGCAAAAATCCGCCTCACCTCAGACATCAGGAATGATAAGGAATATACCGTAAAGATTACGCTGATTACCAGTGAAAGCAGAAAGCTGTATTATTATCATCGTATTAAAAAATATGATAATAATTATTTGACGGAGAAACTGGAATTTATAATGGATTTTCATGAAGCAATTAAGGATAAAGAAAGAGCCGAGGAATATATTCGATATCTTGAGCCCGATGGGAAGAAGGATAATACGACTTTGGCCAGTGTCAACATTCATTCCAGCTTTGACTTGATAACCTGGGGAAATCTAGAGCCGGAGTTTATCACGGAGGTAATTCCTACGGTTGTTGAGAATTACCCGGATATCGCTTCAGTGGAGCTGGAGTATATTGTCCGTGCCAATACCTCCGGTATTCCCGAATTATACCGGGTAAAGGAGTATTACAGAATCAGATATTCATCCAGCAGGATGTATCTGTTAAACTATGAAAGACGTATGGAGGCTTTATTTGACACGGAGCTTGCCAGCGTATCCAAAAGTCAGCTGAAATTGGGTATCACTTCGGAGCTAAATACGCCTTATGTATCAAGCCCGGATAAGAGAAAGTTTGCATTTGTAAGAAACCGTGAGCTTTGGTTTTATAATCTGGAGGACAATGAGATTGTAAAGATTTTCTCTTTCCGCCAGGAGAATACGGATTATATACGGGATATTTATGACCAGCATGATATCAGCATCCTGAATATGGATGCAGAGGGTAATGTGGATTTTATGGTCTATGGATACATGAACCGTGCACAATATGAAGGACGGGTGGCCTTAATACTGTATGAATATATACGGGCCGACGGACGGATTGAAGAGAAGATATACATTCCCATTAATGAATCTTACCAGACCTTGAAAGAAAACATGGGGGCTTTTGCCTGTGTTAATTCTCTGGATGTGTTTTATTTTCACATATACAATAGCATATATGCCTATGATTTGATTACCAGACAGTTAACGGAGCTGGCGAACAATATCGATAAAAATGATATCGTAGCTTTCTATGAGGAAGGGTATGTGGCCTGGCAGGAAAGTTCGAATCCAAGAGATGCGGATAGCATTAAGATAATGGATATCGAGACAGGAGATATAAAGCTGATAAGTGCCAATAAGGGATATAAAATCCTTCTGCTGGACAAGATAGACTCGAACCTTATATACGGATTTGCGGCGGAGGGCGACATTACCACCTTAATCGATGGTATAACGGTGGCTCCTATGAGTAGAATTGAGATAGCGGCTACCAATCGAGAAGTCCTTAAGCCTTATTATAAAGACGGATATTTCATCATGGGAATAGAGGTAGAAGACAACACGATAGAGTTGTACCGGGCAACGGGGCAGAATATAGACGGAAGGAAAGTATTTACACCGGCCTCCAGTGACTATATCATGAATCAGGTTATTGAAAAGGTTCCATATCTGAATGTGGTTTCAAGGGTTACGGAAAATGCATTAACAGAATATTATCTATCGCTTCCCTCCGGCTTTACGATGGAATCGGTTCCGAATAAGCTTACGACCGTAAATACGGTTATAGCACAGGACCCTACACTGCGTTTGCCTAAGGACAAGGATTACTTGAAAGAAGACGGAACGGATTCGATTAACCAAAAGAGGTTTTATACCTATATTCTGGGAGAATTGACCGGTTCATATAAGGAGGCGGCAGATGCGGTTGCCGCAGCAGATGAAGGCGCAGGAGTAGTCTGGACGAACCTGAATCATCTTGTGTGGGAGCGGGGTGTGAAAGCGAATAAGAATATTTTAACCGGATTTGAGACCATGGAGCTGTCTGCCGGTAATAATACCATGGAAAGCTGTATTAAGCTGCTGGCCCGTTATACAGGCCAAAATATAGATAGAGAAGCCTTTGACCTTAAGAATACCTCGGCTTATGAAATGATGGCAGAGCATCTGATAGAAGAGCCTGTACGTCTTACGGGCGTAACCCTGGAGCAGGTATTATATTATATATCGAAGGGAAGACCTGTAATCGCTATGACAGGTCATCATGACGGGGTTTTGATATACGGTTATGATGCTTATAATATATTTATGGTGGACCCCGGTCAGGGTAAGACAGTCCGGATGGGTATACAGGATAGCAAGGAATTATTTGAGCAGGCAGGAAATGTGTTCCTGTCCATATTAACTGATTAGCTGATATAACCTCCACGAAAGTGGATTGGATATAAACATAAAATAAAGGAGACGATATATATGGATGAAAGAATTAAAACACTTGCGAATAATCTTGTAAATTATTCGATGGATGTAAAAGAGGGTGATAAGGTCTATGTACATTATATAGGTGAATCTACAGAGGCTTTGGCCAGACAGCTTGTAAAGGAAGTCTATAAAGCAGGGGGCGTACCATTTGTACATTATACGAATCCCAGATTATTAAGAGAAGTACTGCTAAACTGCACAGAGGAGCAGATGACTTTAATGGCAAAAATAGATGCTTCTGAAATGGAGCAGATGGACTGCTATGTGGCGGTAAGGGGCTCGGATAATATCTCTGAAAATGCAGACGTGCCCGCTGATAAGATGAAGCTTTACGAAACCTATTATCAGACGCCGGTACATCATGATATCCGTGTTGGTAAAACGAGATGGGTTGTTCTTCGTTACCCCAATGCCTCGATGTCTCAGCTGGCAAATATGAGCCAGGAAGCATTTGAAGATTTTTATTTTAAGGTATGTAATTTGGATTATGGTAAAATGAACGAAGCGATGACC
>JAEZXP010000011.1 GCA_023419655.1 Bacillota bacterium
CATTATTAGTTGGTGCGCTCTATAAGGAAAAGGATTCGGCAGAAAGCGATAAGCAGATGAAGGCTGCTATCTCCATTATTCAAAAAATCAATGCGATGTTCTTAAATGATATGCAAAAAGAGCCGGCACAGGAGATGCTAAGCAGCTTTGAAGTGTTAGAGGGATTTCAGGAAAGCATGGAATATGACCTGATAAGTTTTGAGGACGGGTTATATCATATAGACAGGTACCATCGAGCCGGGATAAAGAGTATGGGAAAAGAAGAGCAGCTGGATAGATTGCTGATGGGAACGAAGCTTCTGTCAGGGAGCCTGTTTATTGATTTGGATAAGAAAAATACGGATGAGGCAGTGGATAGGAAACGGCTTCAGGAAGTGACAGACCAACTGATGAAGGACATCGAAGATAAGTTCCAAAGTACGGACCGTATGATTATTCGGGCTATTATGGCACAAACCATCAATCAGCTGCCTGTGTTCTTTAAAAGCCATACCGAGGTTATGGAATATGTTCTTTATTCCCTTAGTAAATGCACGGATCTGGCTGAAAAATATGCCTGCAGGGAAATTATAGAGAGTATGATGGAGGTATAGAATCCCCAAATAATGAATTTAGGCAAAGACCATATATCGAATCTGTATTACATGTGGTAATTTGTGGAATACTATAAACACCATATACGGATTGTAAGCAGCTTGGAGGGTATATATGATACAGTGGGCATCAAGATTATATATCGGTGATAAGCTTAAGAAAAAAGCGGACAAGGTCATCGCGTCGATTAATGATAAAAATATTACGTTTGATGTTTATTGTATTGCATTTGCATCCCAGCCCTGTAATCTTTTTGACATTATGAATGTGAATGAGCTTTTATTTCCCCATTACAACAAAGCCGATATTAAAATTATAGGGCTGGCAAAGGGGAAAGAGGAGGCAATTGGTCTGGTACAGGATATGCTTATGGAGGTATATGATAAAACAGGTGCATTTGATGTAAGAGGATATTTTACATAGAATAATCCCGGTAACCACAATGCAGTATAAGAATAGGCGGTTGATGGATAGAGTATGTTATCCGTAATTTTATTAATATTAAAAATAATAGGAATTGCCATATTGGTATTATTAGGCTTGATTTTAGTGCTTATTTTGACGGTTTTATTCGTGCCCGTCCGCTACAGAGTAAAGGCAGAGCACGGTGATTCTTTGGATGTGGACGGAGGAATCAGCTGGCTGCTTCATCTCCTTCACGCAAGAATTCGCCAGTCCGGTAAAGAACGCAGGATATGGATAAGAGTGCTGGGTATTCTGGTATACGACAGCCTGCGGCCTCCTAAGTCGAAAAAGAAACGAACCGGGAAGGCATCGAAAGTAAAGGCATCGAAAGCAGATGCCGGTTCAGAGGATAGTAAGCACAGGCCTGAGGATGAGATAAAAGAGAGTACAAAAGTAAGCAATGCAGATAGAGAAGAAGATATAACCGTAGAAGACGGGCAAAAACCCGGGAATACAACAACAGATTCGGTGCCAGAAGCAAAAATAACTGCCGGAGACCCAGTGCAGAAAGATAAAGCCGGTTCAAAGGATTCTTCCGAAAATATGAAGAAAGAAAAGAATTCTCCATGTGGTATAATAAAAAGGGTATATATAAAAGTTAAAACGAAAATCATTCATCTATTTAATAAGATAAAGAATAAGCTGAAAGAACTGCTGCAAAAATTACTGAATATTAAGAGCAAAATAAACCTGATTCTTTCTTTTATCAGGGATGACGGGAACAAGGAGAGCTTCCGGTTTACGTATGTAAGTCTTAAAAAGATAATCAAGCATATTTTACCGAGAAAGCTTAAATCGAAGCTTATATTTGGCACCGGTGACCCTTGCAGTACCGGACAGGCTCTTGGAGCATTTGGAATTTTATATAGTATCTATGGTGACAGCCTGCAAATTACCCCTGATTTTGAAAACAAGGTATTTAAAGGCAGCCATTATGCAAGAGGAAGAATAAGAATAGGGACAATACTAATAATAGCCATTAAGCTATTATTGGATAAGAGATTTAAAGAGTTAAGGATGAATTTCCAACAATTAAAGGAGGCGTTATAATGTCTGAGAATAATTTCAATTCAACAGTAGAATCATTATTTAAAGGAATGGACAGCTTTTTATCTACAAAAACAGTAGTGGGAGAGGCGGTTAAGTTTGACGACGGAACAATTATCCTGCCGTTGGTAGAGGTAAGCTTTGGAGTTGGTGCAGGAGCATTTGCGGGAGATAAAAAGAATAATGCAGGCGGAGGTCTGGGCGGAAAGATTACGCCGAATTCCGTACTGGTAATCCAAAATGGTTCCTCAAAGGTTGTCAATGTTAAGGATAAGGACGGCGTAAGCAAGATACTTGACATGGTTCCTGATGTAATCAATAAGTTTACCAAAAACTCAAAAAAAGATAGTGCTGTAGATGAGAAGATAAAAGAAGCCATGGAGCATGTTTCTGAAGCAACGATTCATGAATAAGAAAGAGAATATATTAGTAAGTGCCTGTTTTTTGGGGCTTCATTGCAGATACAATCAAACCGGAGCCTATCTTCGTAATTTGAATGAATTGATGGAAAGATACCACCTGATTCCTGTCTGTCCTGAGATAATGGGAGGTATGGGTATACCCAGAAGACCTGCGGAAAGAAAAGGAGATAAGATTATAGACAATTCGGGGCAGGATGTAACCAGATATTATGAGCTTGGAGCCTTGGAAACACGAAAGCTTGCCAGACTTTATAACTGCAGATATGCTATATTAAAGGAAAACAGCCCGTCCTGCGGCTATGGCAGGATATATGACGGTACTTTTTCGGGCACTTTAATAGACGGTAACGGCGTTACGGCAGACCTTTTGTCTGAAAATGGTTTAACCGTCCTTGGAGAATCTCAAGTCTTCAACCTATTGGACCCATAAAAAATTGCTTGCATTATAACTCATATTCTGATAGAATAAATGTGTTTGTAGGCCAAACGGGTCTAAAATATACCTAAGGAGGTGCTCTTGATGGCAAAATGTGCAATATGTGAAAAAGGTGCTCACTTTGGAATTGCTGTGAGTCATTCTCATAGAAGGTCAAATAAGATGTGGAAAGCCAATATTAAGTCTGTAAAAGTTAAAGTTAACGGTGCAGCTAGAAAAATGTATGTTTGTACTTCCTGTCTTAGATCCGGAAAAGTAGAACGGGCATAAATCATTTCAATGGGTGTCAGGGGGATCTTGGCACCCGCTTTTTCATTGAGAAGGAAATTTAATCCTGTTTAATTGCAAAACAAGTTATAGCCTAATAAGAGACATAAAATAATAATACATATAGCTAATATTCCATTTGTAATGAAAAGCATGATTGTCATGCCAATGGCAATCCAAAACAAGATAAAACCCATCATTCTCTTCATATTATTCACTTCCAATCAATAATCATAATAATATATAATATGCAGAGAACCATCAGGTTATCTCAATAAAAACTGGCTATACTATCAATAAAAGAAGCAAGTTGGTGCCAGACGGCGGGTACAGCTTGACAGTGAATAGTTGTATTATAGAATGGAGGTATTTATTATGAAAGGACATATGAATACAGACATCGGAGAAATATTAATTGAAAATGAAGTATTGGCCCAATATGCAGGCGCTTCTGCTGTAGAGTGCTTTGGTGTTGTGGGTATGGCTTCTGTTAATATGAAGGACGGAATTGTTAAGCTGCTTAAGAGAGATAATCTAAGCCATGGGGTTAATGTTACGTTAGAGGATAATAAAATTACGATTGACCTGCATATTATAGTCTCATATGGTGTTAGTATTTCTGCAGTTGCTGATAATCTAATCAGTAATGTCAAGTATAATGTGGAAGAATTCTCGGGGATTGAGGTCGAGAAGATTAATATCTTTGTAGAAGGAGTCAGGGTTATCGACTGACGCCGGGAATTATGGCATTTAAGGAGGAAGAATCAGTGATTGTTAAAACGATAGATGCAAAAACATTTAAAAAGATGTTTCTTGCAGGAGCAGCAAGCATAGAGGCGAAAAAGGAATATATTAATGAACTGAATGTATTTCCTGTACCGGATGGCGATACCGGCACTAATATGACGTTAACTATCATGTCCGCCGTAAAGGAAGTAAACAGCCTGAACAATCCTTCCATCGAGGAGCTGTCAAAGGCAATATCCGGCGGTTCTCTTCGTGGAGCCAGGGGTAATTCCGGAGTTATCCTGTCTCAATTATTCCGAGGATTTACGAAAGAAATAAAAAATTATAATGAGCTTAATGTTACGGTTATTACCAATGGGCTGATGAAGGCTGTCGAGACCGCTTATAGAGCGGTTATGAAGCCGAAGGAAGGTACAATACTGACCGTTGCAAGAGGTGCGGCTGAAAAGGCGGCTCAGCTTGCTCTTGAGACAGATGACCTGGTGTATTTCGGCAAGGAAGTAATCGCGAATATGGAAGAGGTGCTGGAACAGACACCGGAGCTGCTTCCCGTACTCAAGGAAGCCGGTGTCGTTGATTCAGGAGGACAGGGATTATTGGAAATCGTCAGGGGTATGTATGATGCCTTCCTTGGCAAAGAAATAGTTCCTTTAGAGGCGGCATCAAAGGAATCTGAGTCGACAGGAATAAACATAGAACGTGTTGCATTAGAGGATATTAAATTTGGTTATTGCACCGAATTTATCATCATGGTTGAAAATGAATACAATTCAGATAAAGAAGCAGAGTTTAAAAATTATCTTGAGTCAATTGGTGACTCCATCGTTGTCGTATCGGATGATAATATCGTTAAAGTACACGTACATACGAACGACCCTGGATTGGCAATACAAAAGGCGTTAACGTATGGCTCACTGACGAATATGAAGATAGACAATATGCGTGAAGAGCATAATGAAAAGGTAATAAAGGACGCTGAAAAAGCAGCCAAAAAGGTTTCGACAAATGAGGTTCCTAAAAAAGAAGCGGAACCAAAGGAGAAGCCGGAAAGTCAAAAGCCCAGAAAAAAAGCAGGTTTTATTGCTGTTTCCATGGGTGAAGGCTTAGGAGAGATTTTCACCGGACTTGGTGTGGACTATCTGATTGAAGGGGGACAGACAATGAACCCCAGTACAGAGGATATGCTGGAAGCAATCAGCGAGGTCAATGCAGACACCATCTTCATACTGCCGAACAACAGCAACATCATTCTTACCGCTGAACAGGCAAAGCATCTGACAAAAGATAAGAAGATTGTTGTAATTCCGTCAAAGAATGCTCCGCAGGGAATCACGGCGGTAATTAACTTTGTTTATGATAAATCTCCTGAAGAAAATGCCGAAAGAATGACCCGGGAGATGAAAAGGGTAAAATCCGGTCAGGTAACCTATGCAATCCGTGATACCAGTATTGATGGGAAAGAGATTAAGCAGGGGAATATCATGGGCCTTGGAGATAAGACAATTCTGTCCGTAGGTGATGATATTAAAAATACGACAATTGAACTGGTTCAAAACCTTGTAGACGAAGAATCGGAATTGATTAGTCTCTATTATGGTGAGGAAGTAACAGAAGAAGATGCCAATAAAATCGGAGATGAGCTGATGGAGCTATATCCTGATCTGGATGTAGAGGTTCATTATGGCGGGCAGCCTATTTATTATTATCTTTTATCTGTCGAATAATTGAATACTTAACATTAAGAGAAAAAGATTAATAAGTGGTTCGCACATTTACGAGCCACTTTTTTATCATAACCGCCAGTTTACACCGGTGGTTATGATTTCATAGGATTATAAGAGAAAGCAGACGGGAGGAAGTATTATGAAGACGACCCCAAGACCGGGAGAAATTTTTTATCTTACAAAGGACAAGCCCTATCAGATAATTACGATGGGAATACATAAAGAAACCTGCGAAAGCATGGTAATATATCAGGCATTATTCGGGGATTATGGAACCTTTGTACTTCCCCTGTCTAAGTTCTTGGAGGAAGTGCAAGAGGAGAATTTTAAAGCACGCACCCCTGTAATCTCTGAATCGAAACATCCGGACACGGGTGTACCGGCATTCCCTTCTGATGAGATGGAAGAAGCCGTGGCAACCAAAATCTTAAGTATTCAAGATAATAAAGAATATGATTCGGATGGAAAAGTGAATCATATCCTGATTAATTTTCTGGATGCAGATTCTTACAGTGAGAAGCTGGATGTTATTACTACCCATATTAAAGCGATGGATGACAGGCTCATTAATGATATGGCGGCATCTCTTGATTGCACGGTAGAAGAGGGCCCTACAGAAAAAAGATTACAGGAGCTTATGTACTGTCTCAAGCAGCTAAGCCGCTTCGAGGTCAGAAGACGATAAAGCGATGTTATACATAAAAAGAGGCTGCGGTCATGACCGCAACCTCTTAGTTAATTCCCTGAATAATATCAACTCTTACTCAAGATTCAGCTTTCTCTTAAATATATAATTCGTAGCGAGATAGAACAATACGCTAAATATTATTGAGACGATAATAGTAAAGGGGAATATCATTTGCGGGAGTGTATCCAGTGCCTCAAAGGATGAGCCCGCAAAAGCAGCCCAGATTACAAGTATAAGTGTAAGTGCTATCTGCATAATCGTACTGAGTGCAATGTAGGCGGCAAATGAACCCAAAACCTTGTGGTTGCCAAACATATGCCCGATTGCGATGGATACATAGATAAGAAGTATTTGCTGAAATACACTTACGATAATCATAAGTATGAATTCAATAGTCAAAAGAACATAACGACTGCCAAAATCAGATTTCAGTGAAGCAAATATCAAATCGATGTATCCTTTAAGGATATCTATTCGCTTGGATGTTGCCAAGACAATAAAAAGAGAAGCAACGACCACGATTACACTTACGACATTCCATAAAAGAGCTACAATAAACTTGGCATTAATCAGCTGTGAGGGTTTGGCAGGTAAGGTAAACATAAGATAACCCTCATCCGTCATGAGATTCTTATAGAACCGCATGATAATTATTACAAAGGTAACTACAAATGCCGCTAAAATGGATATAACATAGGCTGCTACGGCAAAACCTTTGATTATATTCAGAGGTCCGCTTAAAACATTAATAGCCGCCAGTGCACGATTAACCAGGGAAAGCAGCAGCATAATTAAGTATAGTGGTAATAGAATTCTTCCGGTAGCATTTATCTCGTGTTTTAATAATTTTCCTAGCATTTGAATACCTCCCTGAACAATGAATCGATGGATTTGCCTTCCTTTTCCCGGATTTCGTCTACCGGTGCATGGAGATGCAAATGACCTTCCTTGATAAAGATTATCTCATCCAATACATTCTCTATATCTGCGATGAGATGGGTGGAGAGGATGACGGTAGCATTCTCGTTGTAATTAGTAATGATGGTATTTAAGATGTAATCTCTGGCAGCAGGGTCTACGCCGCCAATTGGTTCATCAAGGCAATAAAGGTCAGCCCGGCGGCTCATGACAAGAATCAGCTGTATCTTTTCCTTGGTGCCTTTTGAAAGCGTCTTTAAACGCTTACTGGGATCAAGGTTTAACCGGTGCAGCATATCATAAGCTTTCTTTTCATCAAAATCCTCATAAAAATCTTTAAAGAAATGAATGGTCTCCGATACCTTCATCCAATCAGGAAGATAGGTCTTTTCAGGGAGATAGGATACTATCTTCTTGCTTTCTACACCAGGTTCCATGCCTGCAATACGGAGGCTTCCCGATGTGGGAACCAATAATCCGTTGATTAGCTTGATTAAGGTGGTTTTTCCGCTTCCGTTCGGTCCCAGCAGACCGATGATTCTACCCCGTTCCAACGTAAGATTGACATCTGAAAGGGCGGTAGTAGAGGTGAATTTTTTAGTAAGTGACCGACATTCTAATATAGCACTCATATATAACTCCTATCCGCGTATTACGCTATTTTTTATTATTCTCTGAAATCTTAGTAATGTATGAAATTATCTCGTCAAGTTTCAGCCCAAACAGCTCCATCCGGTCTAAAAATTCCTGTATGATTTGAGAAATATATTGCTGTTTTAACTGATTAATTAACTCTTTGTCGGAGGTTATAAATCGTCCGGCTGTTCGATTGGCATAAACCAATCCGCTTCGCTCTAATTCCGTCATAGCTCTTTGCATTGTGTTTGGATTTACCATAGCCTGGGCTGCCAAATCTCTGACAGACGGAAGTTTATCGCCGGGGTTATACGTTCCGGATATTATTCCAGCCTGGATTTGCTCAACCAGCTGTAAGTAAACAGGTTTATCCGTGCTTAGTTCCCATTGCATTCCTACAGCTCCTTTCATAGAATAAATCATTGTATTGGTGTATTAGTGTACTAACTACTTAATACAATAATACATCAGAGGTTTTTATTTGTCAATACTTTTTTTGTGAAGTACAATAAAAAAGAGATAATGAGGCAGATGAAATTATAGAGTAAATTCTTAATGGCAAGGATTTGGCTCAATATAGTGTTTACCAGTGTCGATTATCAAGAAGGGTTATTGATAAAGAGAAAAGCCCAAAATACTTATATTTTGGGCTTTTTTCATACTATTTATATATTCTATTGACGTACATGACTGTATTATTAGGTATGACGGCGTTGTTTCGCCTTTATTCAGGATACAATTGTTATTGGAGTGTAGGAACGGTCCAATCTACCCACCGCTGCCTATCGAAGGTGTGGTTAACATCGGAGCGGAATACGTTCGTGTCAACATTTTCACCTAAAAGGAACTTTCTTATATAAAGTCGTAATTCTGGCAGCTGTGAATCCGGGAATACGCAATGACCATGACCTCCGACAGAGGAATATCCCATGTTGTTCTTTACACCGAGGGCCTCATAAACCATGCGTCCTGCTGTGGAAGTATTAAAGCAGCTGAGGTTTCCTAACCATTCAAAATCAGGATTCTCTATTATAAGTAATCCGCGGGGGGCACACAGTGCCATCAATTCATGATGGTCATAGGGGAGCTTCGTCGTTTGGCCGCTGAATTGATTTAATGATGTGGAAAACCAGCAATTCTCTGTAATAATCTGAGACAGAGTTTGTACGTTTTGACCGGCAGCCTTCTGGGCGTCGGCAGTTCTCCAGCCGGATGCGCCTCCATTACCAGATTCTTGTGGGATGGTAAGTGCAATTCTTTCATCAAAGGCACCAATTGCAAGTGCACCTTTGCCATTACGCGAACCGCCGGTTACACCCAATCTTTGCGGATTTATGTTGGCTTGTGGAGTTGCCTCAAGGGCATCAATCAGACGGTCAACACCCCAAGCCCATGTAATTAACGCTCCGGCATTATAACTGCTTCCATAAAGCTCAAAGAATTTGCCCTTTCCCCGGGAACTGCTATTTGTCTGCTGGCCTATTTCGTCTGCCGGGAATGTAATTAAGGCAACACCCATCTTTAATATTTCCGATGTGTTAAGATTATTCATATTGACGCCTATTATGGCAGGATAAGGAGCTTTCCCGGTGCTGGGATATTGGATGGTACACCGGAAGGATATGGTTTTTCCGTTATGGGTACATGTTACAGTGATTGCATTATTACTGAAGGAACCCGTTACTGTTTGCGGCTTTCCGGGTTTAATGCCGAATTCAAAAGCCTGAGCCAGCGCACTTATCTCAGCGCGGCGTGCTGACCAATCATTTTTACTGGTCACACGGGTACCTTTTCTTGCCCCTGTCTTATACATAAATGGGTCTGGGAGCTTCTCAATTGGCACTAAGGATGAGAAGGGAGGTATCTCGATTTGTGATGGAATCGGAGTGGGGGTAGGAATATGTGTAGGGGTGGGAGTAGGAGTAAGCGTCGGTCTGGGAGTTGGCCCAGGCGTCGGGCTAGGTGCGTTGGTAGGTCTGGGAGTAGGTGTAGGGGGTGTTCCGGAAGCACTCAGGGTATAGGCGAAATTACTTATATAAGTGCCTTGACCGGTGAAACCAAAGCTTACAGAACCGTTTGCCGGAATTGTTTTGGTCCATTCTTCCGGTGTAATGACAATCGAATTTCCTGATACAGTTGATTTGGCGGACCAAATATTGGTAATTGTAAAGTCGGATTTGTTTAATGTAAGGGTCCAACCATTAACCGCAGCATTGGATGTGTTTGTAATCGTTAGATTTAGATTATATCCACCACTCCATGTTGTAACCGATGTAGTAAGCTGCAGTGTATCATCTGCTTTAATCACACGGGTTGTTTGAGGCAGCAATTGCAATGAAAATAGCAGAACGATGCATGCTGTCACAGCCTTAATAATGCAAAAAAATTTTTTGTTCTCTTTCATGTTTCAACAATCCTTTCATAAAATAATCGATTAACTGCTTTTGTTTTAATCTGATACTGCCGGTATTTCATCACCACCCTTAATTAAAGTCCATTGTTTTGGATTTCAAGCCCTATATTACATTTTATGGGACTTGCTAAGATTATAGTATAAAAGTTTTATAATAATGCTGCATCAGGAACTAACTTACAATAACGTTGATGATAGATAATCCGATATACGAAGCTATTAGGGTTATCTGTTCCAATTATGTGTTGAAAGAAGAATATTTTATATACAAAGAATATATTTGCTTTCTCACTTTTCCAATTGGCAATAATGGTATATAATAGAAATATACGCGAATAAGCGGATTAGTCCATGGAAAACGAAGTTTCCGAGTTCCTAATCAACTTTGATATATTCATATTATAACGGAGTGAGCAGCTTGGATTATAATGATAGTATTGTTAAAATAAAAGGAATTGGCGAAAAGACACAGAAAGCCTTTCAAAGGATAGGTATTGAAACTGTACAGGACCTTTTGGAGCATTATCCGAGGGGGTATGATGAATTTAACCTGCCTGTACCGATATCACAGATTAGCGAAGGCAATGTGTATACGATAGAGGCCTCTCTGGAGAAAAGTCCCCGTCTTAAACGGGTACGCCATCTTCAGATATTGAATGTACAGGTGCGGGATAATTCCGGTGCTTTGTTATTGACTTGGTTTAACATGCCGTTTCTGATGAAGAGGCTAAGGACTGGAACCCGGTATCTGTTCAGGGGAAAGGTCAGTATAAAGAATGGCGTTCAGGTTATGGAGCAGCCTCAGATTTATTTTAATAAAGAGGAATATTATCGGTTATTGAAGGTGCTGCAGCCTATCTATCCCTTAACAGAGGGGATTACGAATAATTCAATTATAAAATCCATGCATGAGGTTCATAATAATCTGGAGTTTGCAAAAGACTATATTCCCAGAAGGGTAAGCCGGGAATACTCCTTAATGGACAGGACAAAGGCCTTAAAGGAGATTCATTTTCCGAAGGATAAGGAGAATATGAAAAGGGCCAGGGAGCGTCTGGCATTTGATGAATTCTTTCTTTATTCCCTTGCCCTTAGAAGGATGAGGGATAGTAAAATTCAAAGCCCTACAAAATACCCTATGGTGGCAGCAGAAGAATGTGAGAAGCTGATAAAGAAGCTGCCCTATCGCCTGACGGGGGCACAGAGCTTAGTATGGAACGAGATTAAGAAGGATATGACCTCTGCGCTTGTTATGAACCGATTGATACAGGGGGATGTCGGCTCCGGTAAGACGATACTTGCGGTACTGGCAATGCTTATGGCGGTAAAGAACGGATATCAGGCCAGTATTATGGTTCCTACGGAGGTACTTGCAAAGCAGCATTACGTATCATTTTGCAGCATATTATCAGAGTATGATATATCGGTATGTCTGCTGGTAGGCTCAATGACAGCCAAAGAAAAGAAAGAGGCCTATGAAAGGATAAAAGAGCACAGGGTAGATATTATTGTGGGAACCCATGCTTTGATTCAGGAAAAGGTAGTGTATGATAATCTGGCTCTGGTAATTACCGATGAACAGCATCGTTTTGGTGTAAAGCAAAGAGAGGAATTAATAACGAAGGGCAGCAGTCCTCATGTTCTGGTTATGAGTGCCACACCTATTCCCAGAACGCTGGCGATTATCTTATATGGAGACCTTGATATATCCGTGGTGGACGAGTTTCCGGCAAGAAGACTTCCGATTAAGAACTGTGTTGTCAATACCAACTATCGGCCTACGGCATACCGGTTTATTGAGAAGCAGGTGGAACAGGGAAGACAGGCCTATGTGATATGCCCGATGGTAGAGGAAAGCGAGATGATTGAGGCTGAGAATGTGATAGACTATACCCAGCAGCTGAAGGAGTCCCTGCCCTCCCATATATCGGTAGAATATCTTCATGGTAAGATGAAGCCGAAAGAAAAGAATGAAATCATGGAAAGGTTTGCCGACGGAAGCATACAGGTTCTTGTATCCACCACGGTTGTGGAGGTAGGTATCAATGTACCCAATGCAACCGTAATGATGGTTGAGAATGCGGAGCGATTCGGTCTTGCCCAGCTTCATCAGCTGCGGGGAAGAGTGGGAAGAGGAGAACATCAATCCTATTGTATATTCGTATGCGGAACACAGAGTAGGGAGGCAAAGGACAGACTGGAGATTCTTAATCAGTCCAATGACGGATTCTATATTGCAGAGGAGGACTTGAAGCTTCGGGGACCCGGTGATTTGTTTGGCATCCGGCAGAGTGGTGACCTCGATTTTAAAATCGGTAATATTTATACAGATGCAAAGATACTTAAACTGGCAGCAGAAGCTGCCAGGAGCTTAAATGAGGATGAAGCTGCAAAAATATTCTCTGAAAATCCTCATCTGGAGGAGAAGATTTTTAACCAAAGCATCGGAACATTATAATCCGCGAAATATATGATAGATAGAAAAAATCAAAAAGAGGTATCCTATGATAACGGTAGATAAACAAACCAATCAGGCCAGAACATCTGATTCATTATTATCGGTGGTAATTCCTATATATCAGGAAGGAAGCCATATCAAAAGCTCTATAGAGGTTATTGAAAATATCCTGATAGAGAATCAGCTTGTATATGAGTTTGTTCTGGTCGATGATGGTTCTATGGATAATACATGGAGCGAATTAAAAAGTCTTGCAAAGGGCAATAATAGAATGAATATTCTCAGACTTAGCAGGAATTTTGGCAAGGAATCGGCATTGTGTGCAGGTCTTGAATATGCCAAAGGGGATATGATTCTGGTGATGGACGGCGACCTTCAGCATCCTCCTGAGATTATTCCCGATATGGTTGATGCCTGGCTCACAAAAGAGTATGATGTGGTGGAGGGTATTAAGCGCTCCAGGGGAAAAGAAAAGATGATATACCGGGCATGTGCGAAGCTTTTCTATTATCTTATATACAAGTCCTCCGATATCAACCTGGGACGGGCTTCTGATTTTAAGCTGATGGACCGTAAGGTGGTGGAGGCGTGGAAGGAGCTTCCGGAGCGGGCTACTTTCTTTAGGGGAATGTCTGCATGGCTGGGATTTGAACGGAAAGAGATTGAATTTGACGTGGCAAAAAGGGTTAACGGCAAGACAAAATGGTCGTTTTTTCGTCTGATACGACTTGCTGTAAACGCCATAACCTCGTATACCTCGGTACCTCTTCACTGTATCACCTTACTTGGTATCATTATGTTCTTTGGCGCAATGATATTAAGCATACAGACTTTATTTATGAAATTATCAGGACGGGCAAGCAGCGGCTTTACGACGGTAATCCTTTTGCAGCTGATTATAGGAAGTGCGATTATGACCAGCCTTGGGATTATAGGAATCTACCTTACGAAGATATACAAAGAAGTTAAGGCAAGACCAAGGTATCTTATTTCTGATTATATCCGGGGCGGTGATGATAAATGTTAGGCGTTCTATATCTGGTGCTTTGTATAGGTACAGGCTGGGCAATCTGCATCCATGCCTTTCCCGGACTGGGAGAGCTGACCGGCTTCACCTATGACAATCGAAAGATTCATTTAAGTCCATACATGTTATTGGTGCCGGTATGGTTTATTACTGGTGTACTTATCATGACCTGGCCGGTATACCTGATTGCACTGGCAGCGTCAGGTACGAAGGCGCCTCTCTTAATAGGAAATGCAGTCGTTCTGCCGGCAGCTTTGCTCTTTTTTGTACTGACTTACTACCATAAGGTTATGAAGAGGAAAGCCACGGGCAGTCCTTTGCTATGCGAAGACAGGAAGACCCGGATGAAGGAATGGATAGTACTGGCATTTGTAGCCGGGCTTGCCTGTATACTGATGTGGTCTACCTTTTATGTAAGGGATGGGCAGCTTCATATCGGTGTGTCGGTATTCAGTGATTTTTCACCCCATGTGGGGATGATACGGTCCTTTTCCTACGGCAGTAATTTTCCTACTTCCTATTCTCATTATGGAGGAGAGGACATTAAATATCATTTTATGTTTCAGTTCCTTGCGGGAAATCTGGAGTTTCTCGGCATGAGGATTGATTATGCCTTTAATATTCCCAGTATGATAAGCTTCATCAGTGCATTCATGCTTCTCTATGTCCTTGCACAAAAGATTACAGGAAGGATGTTATCCGGAATTCTGGCGTTGTTATTTTTCGCTTTTAGAAGCGGAAAGGCACTCTTTTTATATCTTTCCAGGATTCCTAAGGGTGAGAATATAGTAAAGGCATTACGGGATAATACTAACTTTATCGGAGAGACGCCACATGAGGACTGGGGCTTGTGGAATCTGAATGTATATTGTAATCAGAGACATCTGGCCTTTGGACTTGCGGCCATGTTTTGCGTAATTATTATTTTTCTTCCCCACCTTTATGAAATGTTTGGTATAATTAGGGAGAAGAAGTATTCTGTCAGGACGATTTTTTTCTCCAGGGAAGGGTGGGAGATTAAGAATATCCGCTATCCCATCGTTTTGGGAATATTACTTGGCAGTCTTTCGTTTTTCCATGGTTCGGCTGTTATCGGCTGCCTTCTGGTGCTGTTTGTAATCGCCATTTTTTCCACGAGACGGCTGGAATTTGCGATTACAGCGGTAATTGCGGTTCTATTGACGATGTTGCAGACAGGATATTTTATTGAAGGCAGTGTTATATCGGAGAAGTTCTTATTTGGCTTTATTGCAGAGAATAAAACAATCTTTGGAGTGGCTTCGTACCTGGAGCGGCTGCTTGGGATTTTACCGCTGTGTATTGCGGCGGCCTTTATATTGGGAAAATGCATTGAACGGTATATGATTGCGGCGGCGCTGGCTCCGCTGGTATTTGCATTTACAGTATCCTTAACGGTGGATGTGACGGTAAATCACAAATATATTATGATGAGCTGTATCCTGCTGGGAATCGCCAGTGCAGCGCTAATTACGGGAATGTATGATAAAAAGAAGATGGTTTTTCGGATTGCGGCAGCATTGCTGATTCTGTCTTTGACAGCAACAGGTATCTATGATTTTGCCACCGTACTTCGGAAGAATTCCAGAGAGGGCAAGATAACGCTTAATATGGAGGACCCTCTGACGGAATTTGTGAGAGAACATAGTACTGCGGAGGATGTTTTCCTGACGGATACCTATACGATTAATCAGTTGGTATTCGGGGGAGCCATGCTGTATCAGGGGCATCAATATTATGCCTGGTCAGCCGGATATGATACGGACTATCGTGACAGAATGATTAAGAGGATGTATGAGGCGGAAACTTCGGCAAAGCTGGATGCTTTGGTAAAGGAGAATAATATAAGCTTTATCGTGATTGATTATGGTAACCGTAACAGCAGCTCATATGATTTGAATGAGGACAATATCCGGGACACCTATGAATGCATATATGAAACCGGAAAACAGGAATGGGATATTGCTATATTTGATACGAGCTCTTTATTAAAATAAAAACACTTGGATGCGCGGGCTAATGAGAAAGGAAGGGTTATTAAAATGAAATTCAAATATGTAATCGTGGGTGCCGGACTGGCAGGATTGACGGTGGCAGAAAGAATTGCCAATGTACTGGATGAAAAGGTGCTGGTAATTGAAAAACGCGGTCATATCGGCGGGAATGTGTATGATTCATACAATGAGGACGGAATCCTCATTCATAATTATGGTCCTCATATCTTCCATACCAATGACAGGGAAGTATATCTGTATTTATCAAAGTTTACAAAATGGAATGATTTCTGGCACAGAGTGCTTACCTATGTGGACGGCAATCTGATTCCGATGCCCATTACGGTCGAGACCATCAACAAGCTGTACAACCTGAATCTTGACTGCTCGCAGGTGGAGGAATTCTTACAGGGACAGGCAGTAAAAATGGATGAGATTAAAACCAGCAGGGATGTGGCGCTAAGCAAGGTAGGGCAGGATATCTATGAGAAGATATTTGAAAGCTATACGAAGAAGCAATGGGGAGTGGACCCTAAGGAGCTGGACACCTCGGTAATATCCCGGATTCCGATTCGTCCGAATCGGGATACAAGGTATTTTGCCGATAAATATCAGGGGATGCCAAGCCATGGCTATACCCGGATGTGTGAGAATATGACAGCAAATAAAAACATTAAAATCATCTTAAATACCGACTATAAAGAAATAATCGGCCAGCTTGAATACGATACCTTGATTTATACAGGAGCGGCAGATGAGTTCTATAACTATAAGCACGGTAAATTGTCCTACAGAAGTATCAACTTCCAATTCGAGACGATGGACAAGGAGGAATTCCAGGAGGCTCCGGTAGTGAACTACCCCAATGATTATGACTATACCAGAATTACAGAATTTAAGAAACTTACTGGACAGGAGAATAAAAAGACGACCATCTGCAAGGAATTTCCCTGCTCCGAAGGAGAGCCGTATTATCCGTTTCCTACGAAGGAGTGCAAAGCACAATATGCCTTGTACGAGGAAGAGATAAAGAAGGAAACCAATGTAATCTTCTTAGGACGCCTTGCCGAATACCGCTACTATAATATGGACGGTGTTGTAAGAAGAGCCTTGGATGTATTCTCGCTGGTAGCGGGGATGGTTAAGAAATAGGACGTTAATCCAAAGTGTAAAGAACACACTTGGCGCAAAACTTGATATGCGTATTGTCTCGCAAGCGAGCCATTAAAACATGCGCAGGAAAGGAGGGAAAAGATGGATAAATTATATATTGTGATTCCTGCGTATAATGAAGAAGAGAATATTGAGGCGGTTATTAAGGACTGGTACCCGATTGTCCAAAAGGCGGGAAACGGCAGCCGTCTGGTAATTATCGATGACGGCAGTAAGGATTCTACCTATGCGATGATGGAGAAGCTGGCTAAAAATATGGAGTTCTTTGAACCTCTTACGAAGCCCAATGGCGGCCATGGCGCCACTGTTTTATACGGATATCAATATGCGGTGGAGAAAGGTGCGGATTATGTATTCCAGACAGATTCAGACGGGCAGACGATTCCGGAAGAGTTCTGGCCTTTTTGGGAAAGCAGGCATCATTATGACATGGTTATCGGACAGCGAAAAGGCAGGCAGGACGGTTTTTCCCGTGTATTTGTAACGAAGACATTAAAGTTCGTTCTATGGCTCTGCTTTCATGTGAGGATAAAGGATGCGAATACGCCGTTCCGGTTAATGAAGGCGTCTGTATTAAAGGAGCAGCTTCCCCTTGTGCCGGAGGGCTATAATCTTTCCAATGTACTTATATCGGTCATCTATGCAAGGAAAGGGCTGAAGGTAAAATATAATCCTATCACCTTCAGGCCGAGACAGGGCGGCGTAAATTCGATTAATATGAAAAGGAT
>JAEZXP010000069.1 GCA_023419655.1 Bacillota bacterium
ATGAAATACAGTGGTGCTATGTTCGATGGCTTCACTGAATGTCCCTGCTCCCACAGGCATAATCATAAACTCCTGTATGTTCAGACTTGAATCTGCATGCTTGCCGCCATTAATAATATTCATCATCGGTACGGGAAGCGTCTTTGCGTTCACTCCGCCGATATAACGATATAAGGGTATGTTAAGGGATACTGCCACTGCCTTGGCTGCTGCCATGGATACGCCAAGAATAGCATTTGCTCCCAGCTTTCCTTTATTCGGTGTTTTGTCAAGCTTAATCATTGCGGCGTCCAATTCCGCCTGATTACAGGCATCCATCCCCTGCAGTGCTTTTGCAATAATCGTATTTATGTTGTCTACAGCTTTCTTCACGCCATTACCAAGATATCTGCTCTTATCGCCGTCCCTTAGCTCAACCGCCTCAAATGCTCCTGTTGATGCTCCGGAAGGAACTGCCGCCCTGCCCATGCTGCCGTCCGACAATATTACCTCTGCTTCTACAGTAGGATTTCCTCTGGAATCCAGTATCTCACGCCCTATAACCTTTTCAATCTTAAAATCCTTCATGTGTTTAACCCATCCTTTCCTGATATCTATTGTTAATGTTACCTATAACTGGTTATTTACTGACAATACTCTTTTTATTATTTACAACAATTTGGAAACTATACCTTATATAATTACATTCGATTCCGTACAATGTATGTGATTTATGTCACAGAATAGAGATGCTATCTTTATTTTATCGAACAATATCTATCCGGGCAAGGATAATTTTATAAAACATTTGTAAATTTTTAAAAAATACCAATTAAAATTACCTGAATAGAAAATACTGGATTGATATGTATTATAAATATTGATATACTATTTTAAGATATTGTTTATAAAGGAAAGGATAAAATACATTTCATGCTGTCCATAAATTGTGTATGTATGATGTATAAGGTGAGTATATGAGTAAAACTTTTGAAGCTTTACAGCCCTACCTGGATAAAGCCATGGCATTGGAGACTGCAAGAAATTTATTTGAATGGGATGACCAGACTACAGCACCATCCTCTGCAGCGGATTATACCTCGAAGGTAATCGGAATTCTGGCCAATGAATACATGAACTGTCTGATTAATGATGATGTCAGAAAGCTTATAAAAAAACTGAAAGAGGACAAGGAGCAGGAGGCGCTTTCCGACAAAGAAAAAGCAATTATTAAGGAGCTTGATAAGACCTACGAGCAGCTGGAGAGTATTCCTCCGGATGAGTACAGAGCCTTTAATGAGTTTGCTTCTGTCTCTAACCGGGCATGGATAAAGGCAAAGAAGGATAATGATTACGAGTACTTCGCTCCTTATTTAAAGAAGGTAATCGAATACAAGAAAAAATTCGCAGGCTACCGTGCCAAGAAGGGACAGGAGCCCTACGAAGTGTTGCTGGGTGATTTTGAAGAATGCTTTGGCATCAAGGAGCTGGATATATTCTTTGATAAGATAAAGAAGGAGATTGTACCCTTATTAAAGGAGGTTTCCAAAAAGTCCGGCACAATCGATAAGAGCTATAATTACTTAAAATATGATATAGAAAAGCAGAAGGCCTTCTGCAAATATCTAAGCGGATATATCGGCTTTGACTTTAATCGCGGTGTTCTTGCCGAGAGTGCCCATCCCTTTACATTGCAGCTTCATAACCACGATGTACGCATTACCAGCAAATATATTGAGAACAATCTGGAAAGTGCTATATTCTCCGTTATCCATGAATCCGGTCATGCCTTATATGAAATGAATATAGACGATTCTCTGACACAGACGCCGGTCGGCAGCGGAGCTTCTATGGGAATGCACGAATCCCAGTCCAGATTCTTCGAGAATATAATCGGACGCAGTGAGGAATTTTGGATGCCTATCTACAATAAATTAGTGGATACCTATCCTGATAATTTAAAGGATATAAGCCTTCAGCATTTTATAAAAGGTATCAATAAAGCTGAGCCCAGCCTTATCCGGACCGAAGCTGACGAGTTATCCTATCCCCTTCATATCATCATCCGTTATGAAATCGAGAAAATGATATTTACCGGGGAAGCAGATGTGGATAAGCTTCCTGAGCTTTGGAATCAGAAGTATCAGGAATACCTGGGTCTGACACCTGCAAGTGATACCGAAGGAATCCTTCAGGATACCCACTGGTCATACGGCGAATTCGGTTATTTTCCGTCTTATGCTATCGGCTCCGCCGTTGCTTCACAGCTATATGCAAAAATCAAAGAGGTTATGCCCATCGATGATTATCTGAAAGAAGGAAACCTGACCCCTGTCCGTGAATTCCTCAGGGATACTATACACAAATACGGCTCAACCAAAAACACGAATCAGCTCCTGATGGATGTTACCGGTGAAGAGTTCAATGCAGACTACTATGCAGCTTATCTGAAAGACAAATATGAAAAGTTGTATGCACTTTAAAAGAACCGCATAGTTAAAATATACATCTGTGTGCATTTTTATAAATACGTCTTGCAATATCGGCGATATTACGTTATTATAACCTATAATCGAAAATATAAGGGGCTGTTGCAAAATGATATTGGGTACACAGGTATAACCATAATGCACCGTTAAAAGAACGTTTACTGTGATTTGTAAGGTAAAAAGTGGACATTTATGTCCGATTTGGACTTACAAATCATAGTGGATG
>JAEZXP010000125.1 GCA_023419655.1 Bacillota bacterium
ATTCGAATATCATATATTTCCTGTTATCATGGATAGGGATACCTATTCTGCCAATCAAAAAACATTGATTGACTTATTTTCTGACGATGAAAAAATGGCACAATTGATATCCCAATTAGAAGATAAAATGAAAGAAGCGGCTGCCACTTACAAATACGAAGCCGCTTCTTTATACCGCAATATGATAAACGGTCTAAAATATGTCCGTCAAGGCATTAACGGCTACAAGAGCCTCTTTACCAAGCGTCTGGTTCTAAAGCTTCCCACAGATGAGGGAATCAAATTATTCTATGTCAATGAAGGCCAGATTCTGCTTACAAAGAAGTACAAGCGCTTATCACAACTTGATAACTATCTGGATAGCTTTATTAAAAAGGGAAATGAAATCAAACGAAATGCTTCGCTTTCCGTTCATGATAAAGCCGTCATTGATTACCGTGATATTTTATATTCTGAAATAAGCAGCTTAACTAAGGACAGGATACTATCCATAAACCATTAACCGTAAAAGTCTGTTCATCCGATTATATGGCTTCTACCTTACGACATTCCTCTCTTCGCCCTTCAGGTAAGCGATTATGTTCTTATATACTTCATCAACCACTCTCTGCCTGGCCTCCACGGTAGCCCAGGCGATATGAGGCGTAATAATCAGCTTCGTGCTGTCTTTTATGTCTGCAAGGGGATTATCAGCCGCCATTGGCTCTACGGTCAGCACGTCCAGACCTGCTCCGGCAATCCAGTCCTCCTGCAGAGCCTTTGCAAGAGCATTCTCATTTACAATCGGCCCTCTTCCAAGGTTAAGGAGTACGGCGCTTTGCTTCATCTTTCGAAGCTCTCCCTCTCCAATCAGGTCAAAGGTTTGGTTATTTAAAGGGGCATGAATCGATATTACATCCGATTCACCGAGCAGGGTATCCAGCTCCACTCTCTGATAATCGCTGTTATCATTCCTTCCAGAAGTCGAATAATAAATCATATTACATCCGAACAGCCTCGCAATCTCTGCAACGCCCCTGCCTATCTCGCCAAGACCGATGATTCCCCATGTCTTTCCATAGAGCTCATTAAACTTCTTGTCAAAGTGACTGAAGATATCCGAACGGATATACTCTCCTGATTTTACAAAATCATCATAATAGCTTAGCTTCTCATATACATAAAATAACAATGCAAAGGTATGCTGTATGACGGACTGGGTAGAGTACCCCCTGACATTCGTAACCGTGATATTTCTGGAATTCGTATAATCAAAGTCAACGATGTTGGTGCCCGTAGCGGTGAGGCATATCAGCTTTAAGTTCTTAGCCTCCGCCAGGGTCTCCTCATTCATAGGCACCTTATTGACGATGATAATGTCGGCCTCCTTGATTCGCTGAGGAACCTGGGCTGAAACGGTCATCGGATATTTAATAACCTCACCCAGCGCATCAAACATATTCAGATTAACATCCGTTCCCAAGGTATCGGTTTCTAAAAAAACTATTCTCATCTATAATCTCCTGGTCTTTACCTTATTCTTTCCGGAAAGCCTACCTTTTTCTGAACCTTACGCAAAGTCTTATTGGCATAATATGCTGCTTTTTCAGCATTGTTCTTAATAATTGTGTCGATATATGCCTTATCCTTGCTAAGCTCTTCAAACTTATCCTGTATCGGCTTTAGCATGGAAGCAACCGACTCACCGACTGCCATCTTAAAATCACCATAGCCCTTGTTCTCGAATTCCTTTTCGATTTCAGCGATGGATTTGCCGGTGGCAATTCCATAGATTTCAATCAGATTTTTTATGCCGGGCTTGTCATTCGAATGAATGATTCGATTATCTGAATCCGTAACTGCCCTCTTAAATTTCCGGATAATCGTGTCCGTATCGTCCAGAAGATAGATGCTGGCATTCTCATTCTCATCCGATTTTGACATCTTCTTCGCCGGCTCCTGAAGACTCATAATCCTGGCTCCGGTTTTCTTAATATATGGCTCCGGAATCGTAAATACATCGCCGTAAATGGAATTAAACCTTGCGGCTATATCTCTTGTCAATTCAATATGCTGCTTCTGGTCATCACCTACGGGAACAATATCGGATTGGAACAGCAGGATATCCGCTGCCATCAGAACCGGATAAGTAAACAGGCCGGCATTGATATTGTCGGCATGCTTTGCAGATTTGTCCTTATACTGGGTCATACGGCCAAGCTCACCCATATAGGTATAGCAATTTAAAATCCAACTCAGCTCTGCATGGGCAGACACATGGGATTGATAATAAATACAGTTCTTTTCGGGATTAAGTCCTGCCGCAATATACAGGGTAAGCAATGCCCTTGCCTTCTTCCTAAGCTCTGCGGGGTCCTGTCTTATGGTGATGGAATGCATATCAACAACACAATAAAAGCATTCATACTCATCCTCAAATTCCACCCAATTCTTTAGCGCCCCCAGGTAATTTCCCAATTGAAGGGTACCCGTAGCCTGCATTCCTGAAAACAGTGATTTCTTTCCGTTTAACATCTTCTCACTTCCAATTCGATTATTTACACCTCCCCATAAGTGCATTGTATCGCAACATGGCAGGGAGTGTATCTTCTAAATTATCCTTCTATTCTTATTCCAATATATAAAGAATGCCTTAAAAAGTCAATGCAAATTCCTTAATAAATCCACAAGCTCCAAGGGAGAATCAATTGCCGCCATATAGTCCGCAGCCTCTCCAAAGCCGTATCTTGCATAGATAAACGGTACGCCTGCTTCCTTGGACGCCTTGGCATCTCCCGCCGTATCACCTACATAGACAGGATTTTTAAGACCATTCCTCCCGGTAATCATCTTTATATTATCCGCCTTCGCCTTGCCTGACCTGCCCGGGTATTCAAAATCTGTAAAATATTGTTCCAGATGGGGATGGGCTTTAAAAAAGCATTGGATATATCCCTCCTGGCAGTTGCTTACGATAAAAAGCTTATATTCTTTGGAAAGCTCTTTTATGGCCTGCTCCATGCCCGGATACAAATCAGCACCATGCTTTGCCAGATACTCATTCTCATAGTCACAGCATTCACCAATTATCTTTATTGCCTTCTCCGGTTCAACACTTTTAAACAGCTTGACTGCAATGACGTCCAGAAGCTGTCCGAACAAACCTCTCAGCTTATCTGCTGTAACCTCATCTGTTACCTCCGGGTATTTATCCCTTAGTACCTCATTAAAAGCAATGGCTACCTTTTCCGTAGAATCCCATATCGTGCCGTCCATATCAAATATTATACTGTCGTACATGTAATCTATCCTGACCTTTCTGCTGATTCAAAATCATAATCATTTGACACCTCTTCCGGGTATGCCTTTTTATTATAATGTTTGCCCAGCAGAACTTCAATATCCATTTTTAATGTATCTTTATAAACAAAGGAATCTGGTCGATTGCCGCCATCACATTTACTACCTGCCCACCATCATATATCTGATTCGTGCATGCTTCCTTCCAGTCGGTGCCACCCGGCAGATATACTGTCCTTTCATATGTGCCGGGATATAATATGGGTGCTACCAAAAGACTATCTCCGAACATGTACTGATCCTGAAGCTCCCAGCATTTTTTATCATCAGGAAATTCGTAGAACATGGTACGCATGACCGGACGTCCCAATTCATGGGCATCTTCCATAAGCCTTCGGATATATGGACGCATTTCTTCACGAATATTTATATATTTTTCAAATATTGCCGTGTTTTCAGTACCAAAGCTCCATATTTCATTGTCTCCTCCCGTAAAGAGTGCCTGTGTACCGTCTTTTTTAAATACACGTCTGTCTTCACATTCTCTGTCTCCGTGAAGCCGCATCACAGGACAGAATGTTCCCCATTCAAACCAACGGATAACTAATTCTCTGAATTCTCCATCTTCCGGATTGCCACCTGCAAATCCCCCGATATCCGTAGTCCACCATGGTATACCCGCAAGACCCATATTAAGTCCTGCACAGAGCTGCTTTCGGAGAGTCTGCCAGTCGCTGTGTATATCCCCCGACCAGACAAGAGCACCATATCGCTGGCTTCCAAGCCATGCACACCTTACAAGATTGATAATATTATTCTGTCCGCATGCGGTCTGTCCTTCGTAGAAGGTACGCGAGAACAGTTGAGGATATATATTTCCTACTCTGAGATTTGTTCCCATTTTGTATCGGTAATTGTCAAAATCGTACACCGTATACTCAGGCTCCGCTTCATCCAACCAGAATATTTTTATACCATGGTCATAATAGTTTTCTTTGCATTTATTCCATACATATTTCCGTGCCTCCGGATTGGTAGCATCAAAAAACGTGCTTTCTCCGCCGAAACGCATGGCGATTTCAACACCTCTTTCTGTTTTAACCAAATATCCTTTACGTTTCATCTCCTGGTAATTTTCACTATCAAGTGCCACTTGAGGCCATACGGAAATCATAAGTTCCATTCCATAGGATTTTAATTCTTCTACCATTCCCTTAGGATTCGGAAAAAATTCTTCTTCAAATCTGAAATCTCCCATCTTGGGCCAATGAAAAAAGTCTATCACGATTACACTCACAGGCACATTTCGCCTATGGTATTCTCTTGCCACTTCCAGAAGCTGCTCTTGACTCCAGTACCTTAGCTTACATTGCCAAAATCCCATTCCATACTCGGGCATCATAGGTGCTTTTCCTGTGACATCCGCGTAATTACATTCTATTTCATCCGGCGTATCTCCTGCTGTAATCCAATAATCCAGCTGTTTTGTGTTTTCCGCATACCATATCGTTTCATTTTTCGCAAAGGTTACCCTTCCAATCGCAGGGTTGTGCCACATGAAGCCATACCCTTTGCTTGACATCACAAAAGGTACACTGGATTGAGAATTTCTATGTGCAAGCTCCAGTGTACAATTCTTAATGTTGAGTATTTCCTGCTGATATTGTCCCATTCCATATAATTTTTCGTCCGGATCAGACAAAAAAGAAGCCGTAAGCGAGAAATCTCCTCCTAAAACCGGCCTAAAATATCTGCTACTCTTATTAAGTGCACCGCCTGTTAAGCTTTCCTGCAATAGCACATCACCTTTATGATTAAAGAAGCCCATCCTACACTTTCCATTATTTTCAAATTCCAGCCTTGCCGTTATTTTTCCATTTTGTATACAGACCGAATTTTCAGTCTCTTTTACTTTCATTTCAGTGTATGGCTGTGGCAAAATAGCATACTCCTCGTCTATGAAATCATTCATCATGACTGCTCTTACCCTAAATGCATTTTTACCCCAATTCTCGATTCTTATTGTTTCCGAATTAAAGCTGTAAATCAAGCTGCTCCCCTGAATTTCATATAAATCATTCTTCATAATACTTCCTTTCTATTGATATTATCAATCATCCAAAGAGCCTTTTATCATGAAGGATTACTTTTTCTCCAATATCCAAGCCTTTGCACTAAAATCCAGGTTCAGGACTCCATATTCCTTTAGCACAGTATAACCCTCCAGAAAATCTGTACTTACCTCTTTCGAATGTTCAAAACGATGAGTCACTACCAATTGTTTGTTGCCGCATTCCCTGATAACAACCTGTTCTCCCTGAGGCCTATTATAGCTTTTTACCTTGTTCTCATACTTTATTGTCTTTCCATCCCTTATGATTGCAGACGCAGCCTTATAAAAAGCAATACCTTCTTCAACAGCTTTCCACTGCCAGTCCGATAAATCATAGATATCCCCGCTAAGACACATTCTTCCGAAAAAAGTACTAACAATGGAATAATATATGCGGTTCAGCGTGTCTTTGGCATGTAGAAC
>JAEZXP010000195.1 GCA_023419655.1 Bacillota bacterium
TCATCATTTGCATAGATGGTAACAAGAGGTTCGTTCTTCGACACCTTATCACCCAGTTTTTTGTGTATGAAGATTCCTACGCTTAAATCGATTTTACTGTCCTTTGTCAACCTTCCTCCGCCCAGTATGGATGAGGCCATTCCTATCTCATCTGTCTTTATCGCCTCCACATAGCCATCCTCAGGTGACTTTACTTCATAGCGGATGGATGCTGTTTTTAACAGCTCCGGATTATAGACAAATTCACTGTCTCCTCCCTGGGCACTGATAAACTCTGCCATCTTATCTAACGCAGTCTTGCTCTTAATCGTATCCAGCAATAAAGCCCTGCCTTCCTCTGCTGTCTTTACTCTTCCTGCGCCAAGAAGCATATAGGATGCCAGCGTTATACTTACCTCCAGCAAATCTTCCGGACCGTGACCGTATAGGGTTTCAATGGCTTCCCTAACCTCCAGGGCATTCCCTACGGCTCTTCCCAGAGGCTGGTTCATATCCGTTATAACAGCATAGGTAGGCCTTCCTGCCAGG
This sequence comes from Bacillota bacterium, assembly GCA_023419655.1. Lineage (GTDB taxonomy): Bacteria > Bacillota > Clostridia > Lachnospirales > Lachnospiraceae > Mobilitalea. The sequence continues at coordinate 529 of JAEZXP010000195.1, forward strand.
GTCCCTATCTGTACCATTTCGTTTGCCAATGCCAGAGAGTCCTCATAACTCTTCATAAATGCTCCGCTTCCGGTCTTTACATCGAGAACAATAACCTCTGCTCCCGATGCCAGTTTTTTGCTCATAATGCTGGATGCAATAAGAGACATATTATCCACCGTTGCCGTAACATCCCGCAGTGCATATATCTTCTTGTCAGCCGGAGCCAGATTGGCTGTCTGACCGACAATCGCCATCTTAATTCTATTAATATTGTCAATAAATTGTTCCGGCGATAGTGTTGCCAGGAAGCCGGGGAAGCTCTCCAGCTTATCGATGGTACCGCCGGTATGCCCCAGTCCTCTTCCGGCCATCTTTGCAACGGGAATTCCAAGGGCTGCCACCATCGGACTTAAAACAAGGGAGGTCTTGTCTCCGACACCTCCGGTGCTGTGTTTGTCTACTTTAACGCCATGAATGGCTGACAAATCCAGAAGGTCCCCGCTCTTCGCCATCGCGATGGTGAAATTGGCTGTTTCCTCATGGGTCATTTGGTTAATGCATATTGCCATTAATAATGCTGACATCTGATAATCCGGTATATCACCATTCGTAAAGCCTTCTATCACAAAGTCGATTTCTTCCTTACTAAGCTCACCTTTGTTTTTCTTTTTATTAATCAGATCATACATCTGCATTCTTTATCACTCCTATCAATCCATATTCTTACTATGTATTATATCTCCATTCCTGCTAAAATCCTATCCTTTTCTTATATATTATTTCAAAATATATTGAAAGACATTATACCATAATTCTGTCCGTTTTCCAGGACATATTCAAGTTACGAAGTAACTTGCCATATGAACGCTTTAGCGTTCATTATACCATATTATAAAGAAATAGATACGAATTTAGATTGTGCAGGTAATTATAAAATATACATTGACGAAAGATTTAAAAAATTATACAATGGAGAGCAAATCCATCCGGAAAGGAGAATATAAATGAGCTTCGAATTCATAAGAGAAGTAATCTCACCAAGAGAATTATTAAAGGCATATCCCCTGCCTGATAGAGATGTACAAAGAAAGAAGGAAAGGGATAGAGAAATTAAAGATGTTATTACGGGAGCTTCTGATAAATTTATTGTTATTATAGGGCCATGCTCTGCCGACCATGAGGACGCCGTATGCGATTTTATATCACGACTTGCAAAAGTACAGGAAAAGGTTCAGGACAAGCTGCTTCTGATTCCCAGAATATATACCAATAAGCCAAGAACTACGGGAGAGGGTTATAAAGGAATTGTCCATCAGCCTGACCCTGAAAAGGCCCCGGATTTGCAGGAAGGCTTAATCGCTATGAGAAAGATGCATCTTCGTGCTATTGCAGAATCGGGCCTTACCGCTGCCGATGAAATGCTCTATCCAGAGAACTGGCCTTATGTAGAGGATATCCTATCCTATGTTGCAGTAGGTGCCCGCTCTGTGGAGGACCAGCAGCACAGGCTTACCATAAGCGGCATGGACGTACCTGCCGGTATGAAGAATCCTACTAGCGGCGATTTTTCAGTTATGTTAAATTCAGTAGTCGCTGCACAGGCCAGCCATACCTTCCTCTATAGAAAATGGGAAACAAAGACCTCCGGCAATCCCCTTGCCCATACAATCCTCCGGGGTGCCGTCAATAAGCATGGACAGGCCATACCCAATTATCATTATGAGGACCTTATCCGCCTGTTAAATATGTATGAGGAAAGAGAATTGCAAAATCCTGCTGTCATTATTGACGCGAATCATGCCAATTCCAACAAAATATATTCGGAGCAGCCCCGTATCGTCAAAGAGGTGCTTCATAGCCGCAGAATCAGTCCTTCCATCGCTACTCTCGTTAAGGGAGTAATGATTGAAAGCTATATTGAAAGCGGAAGTCAAAAGATATCCGGTCATGTGTACGGCAAATCAATCACCGACCCATGCCTCGGATGGGCAGAATCAGAAAAATTAATATATACAATCGCAGACCATATAGAATAATATTCGGCTGGCTGCGAAATAAATATCAGGCACACAGATATGAACGCTCATACTTATGTGCCTGATACATTTTAATAACCATGCCTTTCCTCATAACCTGCAAACTTTCTACATGAGCATCTCTGATGTTCATGTTACGCAGGCACAAATTTGCCGTGTGAAAGATTTATCTTTCACACTACACTCTTATATTCTATGTATGCTGCCACACTCACGCCCGTGGGTGTGCATTTGCATAGACTTCCTGACTGCTTTGATAGTTTCGTTTTAGATACAATTGTGCATTGCTGATGTCGGTATAGCCAAGGAATTTCTGTACTACACCGATATCGGCTCCGTTATCAATCATATGTGCGGCAAAGGAATGACGAATCATATTCGGATTAATATCGTTAATTCCTACTTCTCTTGCATATTCTTTAAGAATTTTCCAAAAGCCCTGCCTGCTTAGCTGTTCTCCCTGACTATTTAAGAACAGATATTTATCATTTTTCTTATCAAACATGGATTCCCGAATATCTAGATAGGCCTTTAGCGCCTCTTTAGCAGCTGTCCCAAAAGGAACACTTCTCTCCTGCCGGTCCCCGCAGGTAAGATATCTTCCTGACAGATTCACGTCAGACAGCTTTACGCCGGTTAACTCGGATACCTTCATGCCTGTGGCATACAAAAGCTCAAGCATCGCTTTGTCCCTTTTACCCTTGCCGGTACTGGTATCCGGCTGGTTAAGCAGGGCAAGTATCTGCTCCTCTTCTAAAACTCTGGGCGGCTTCTTCATCACTCTCGGCGCCTTGATGCGCTCCGACGGGTCACCGGTTAGCGCTCCTTTTTTTAGAAGGAACAGCAAAAATGCCTTCATAGAAGCTATGTTTCTTGACACAGAAGCCGGTGACATTCCTTCCTTTTCCAGAGATAAAATATAAGAATTCAGGCTTGTCTCTGTTATTTTTGAAGCTTCCCTGATTCCCTGCAGCTCAAGATATGCTTCTAATTTCCTTAAGTCGTTCTGATAAGCTCTGATAGTGTTCAGTGAAGCTTGTCTTACTTCCTGAAGATACCCCGTAAAATCCTCAATCTGCTGCTTCATTTACAACCTCCTCATTTGCCTCTCTATATTATCAATGCCGATACCATTATCCGGACAATTTTCTATATAAATAATCCAAGAGTTTTCTTAAGGAAAAAGGAACCCACATAAGCTTCCAGGAAGCTTGCGAATATCAGTAAGATTGATAAAAGTAACCACAGTAAAAAATATGGTTTTATCTGCCTGATAATTGTTCCCGTATAATTTCTGGTATCATAATATATTGACCTGCAAAGACCATATCCTTTATGCAGACATAATATTATGATGGGAAGATATAGAATACCATGGGGAAATTCATACGTAAGTATCAGTAAAATTCCCTTAAATCCATATTGCATTGCAATTGCTGATATAAAAAATCCGGTGGAAAACCCGAAGGATACCAGCTTTATAACCATATATGGAATTCCCAAAATCGTAACGGAAAGTAACCAAAACACAACAAATTCCCTGAAATTTTCACCAAGAATATATATAAACAAGCCTGAACGGTCTATATTCTCTCTGGCAATCTCAGTAAAAATCGTATGATGATAGCTCATCATCCTCTCATAATAAAAGGATTGAAAGATATTGGCCGATAATACACCAAAAAAAACACCGATGATGATGAGGAAGACTGAAATCTGAATCGCATTCAACCGCTGTAATCTTACTCTCAATTGCTTCATTTTCTTATCCCGCCTTATCTGCAATTTGACATCCGCAAGCCAATGGCTTTATTGTGTTGTCAATAGATAGATATGACAGGATTCTGAAAATAGAACAAGCTTATGATATCATTTGAGTATCCGAAATCTTTTCTTTGTATGCAAACAATCCTGCAATTGTCTTGGCATCTGTAATCTTACCCGCATAAATCATTGCGATTAAATCCTGCAGGGAATGCCGCTCTATATCTACATATTCATTATCATCCAGCTTCTGGCTGGAGGCCGTAAGGTCGTTTGAGTAATATACCTTTATCAGCTCATTACTAAAAGCTACCGTCGTATGGACGTCAATCAAATGATGTACGTTACCCGCTATATATCCGGTCTCTTCCTCACATTCCCTTATGGCGCATGTCAGGTTGTCCTCTCCGGAGTTTAATCCGCCTGCAGGAATCTCCAGGGTATACTTATCAATTGCATTCCTGTATTGGCGAACCATGAGTATCCTGCCGTCCTTGCCAACCGGTATCATGGCCGATGCGCCCCTGTGCTCTATAAAATCAAATATAACCTCTGTTTCGCCGTCTATAACAATCGTGTCGCTATAAAAATCGATGATTCTTCCCTTAAAAGACAGCTCCCTGTTTATTCTTTTGAATTGCTCCATTGTTGTCTCCGTTTCCGCGTATGTATTAATTATCCTTGCTTTTTAATGACAGCTGAACCCCTCTGTCATAGCATGCATCGGTTGCCTTCATGATGGCATTTCGAAAGCCGTGCTCCTCCAGAGCTTTTATTCCGGCTATTGTCGTTCCGCCGGGTGAACACACCTTATCTTTCAATACACCGGGATGTTCTCCGGTTTCAAGCACCATGGATGCCGCACCCATGACTGTCTGAGCCACGAAAAGATATGCTTTATCCCTCGGTATTCCCAGACTTACAACACTGTCAGCCAACGCTTCTATAAAGGTATATACATATGCCGGTGAGCTTCCGTTTGCACAGGTCACCGCATTCATCAAATTCTCTTCAAATATCTCATATCTGCCAAAGGAACGAAAGAATCTGTCCAAATCACTTCTCTCGGTATCACTGAATCTATCGGAAGAAAAGCTCACTCCGGTACAGCCCTTGGAAATCATTGCCGGGGTATTGGGCATTGCCCTGACAACTCTTATTTCGGAGCCCAGTATGGATTTTATTGATTGAATCTCTATTCCTGCCGCAATCGATATTACAATATGCTCAGGAGTAACTGCATTCTTAATCTCTTCCAAAACAATATGAATATACTGGGGCTTTACAGAAAGAACCAGATAGTTGCATTTTCCTACGACTGCAATATTGTTTTTCTCCGGCAATATATTTAGCCGGCTTTTAATATCCGAACACTTTTCCTTTGACGGGTCATAATAGATGACTTCATCCTGTCCAAAGGTCTTATATGAAGCTTCCAAAAGTGCCAAACCCATATTTCCCGCACCTATAAATCCAAACGTAAACATCATCCTGCCCTCTTTCTATTACTCTGTATATTCACGGACTATCCTCTTAAACAGATTCGTAACTTGAAAACCAAAACTACTTATCTTGAATAATAACATAAATTTAAAAAAATAGGTAGTATTTTAACAATATTTTGTAAAAATACTACCTGCTTTTATTCATTTAATTTTATGATTCTACGATATATCTTTAAGGAAGGCTTCTATCCTGTCCAGACCCTTTGCAATCTCCTCCAGTGATATTGCATAGGAAAGACGGATATGGTCATTAAAACCAAAATCATCACAGGAGACAACCGCCACCTGATAATCCTCAATCAATATTCCTGCAAGCTTATCAACATTTTCTATCTTCTGTCCCTTATATCGTTTATCAAAGGTTTCGCTGACATCTACAAACAGGTAAAATGCACCCTGGGGCTTTACAGCGGATATGAAATTCATATTTGCTATACGGTCATGCATATAGTTCAATCGTTTTTCAAACTGCTCCTTCATGCTGTAAACTGAATCCTGCTGACCAATCAACGCCTCATATGCCGCCTTTTGTGCAATCGAGTTCGGATTGGAGGTCTGATGGCTTTGTACGCTTCCCATAAGCTTTGCTATCTCTTTGGCCGAACCGGTATATCCTATTCTCCATCCTGTCATGGAATAGCTTTTTGATACGCCGCTGCAGGTAATGGTTCTTTTGTAGATTTCATCATTTAATGAAGCGATGCTGACATGGGCTTCTTCCCCATAAATCAGATGCTCATACATCTCATCCGCAACCACATAAAAATCCTTCTCGACTGCCACTTTCGCAATTGCTTCAAGCTCTTCTCTGGTATATACCATTCCTGACGGATTGTTCGGAGAGTTTAATACCAGTGCCTTTGTCTTGTCCGTACAAGCAGCTTCAAGCTGTTTGGCGGAAATTTTATAGATCTGAGCCTTTTCGGCTCTTATATATACGGGAACTCCGTCTGCCAGCCTGACAATTTCAGGGTAGCTTAACCAATACGGGGATGGAATGATTACCTCATCACCGGGATTTAATATTGCTGAAAATACATTCGTTAAAGAATGCTTTCCTCCGTTACTTACGATGATTTGATCCGGCTCATACTTTATATGATTAAATTCCATGAATTTCTCACAGATTGCTTTGCGAAGCTCCAAGGTACCTGATACCGGAGTATATTTTGTGAATCCGCTCTTTAATGCTTTGATAGCCGCATCACAGATATTGTCGGGCGTATTAAAGTCAGGTTCCCCTGCTCCAAAACCAACAACATCAATACCATTTGCTTTCATTTCTTTTGCCTTTGCCGTAATTGCTAATGTAGAGGATGGCTTTACCGCCATCGCCTTCTTTGATAATGTTAATGCCATATTACACCGTCCTTAGCCCTTCTTATTTTTTTATCTCTTTTAAGAATTTGAATATCATTGTAATATAACCATTATATAAATGCAACAAATATTTTGACAAAATTCAAAAAAAGTATTTTCTACAAACATCACGTGTCCGCGTACCAAGGATTTGTTGTGCAATTTGCTTAAATCATACGTAAAAACATTTGCTTCAGTTATATCCTTCATGCGTTTATTATTAAAAATCCCCTCGACATGCTCCTATTGACACATATCGAGGGTCTAATCCGTACTAATGAAGTAAATACATGGCTGCCTCATATGGCTGTAAATACCCTTCTTTTCGTACGGTATAATTACATAGCAGACATTCTTTTTCACCTTGTATTTTATCCGGAAGTTCAAGGGATACCAGCTTATTATGAAAGTTTGCCACTACCAGCAATACTTTATTCCCAAAGGATCTGGTATAGACAAATAAATCCGGATGTTCTTCCAATAACAACTCATATTCTCCCTTAATAAGAACCTCATGGGTTTTTCGTAGCTGTATCAACTTTTTATAATAATGGAAAATAGAGTTTTCATCCTTTATCTGTGCCTTCGCATGAATCGCTGTATAATTGGAATTCACTTTAATCCAAGGTATTCCTTTCGTAAATCCGGCATGCTCGCTGTCATCCCATTGCATCGGAGTTCTTGCATTATCACGTCCCTTTGCATGGATGGATCGCATGATTTCATCTGATGAATATCCCTGTGCGACTCGCTCCTTGTATAAATTGAGAATTTCAATGTCACGATACTCATCAAGATGATATTGCGCATTGGTCATTCCCAGCTCTTCTCCTTGGTAAATATATGGCGTTCCCTGCATGCCATGGAGTACTGTTGCCAACATCTTTGCTGATTCTATGCGATACTCTTTATCATTGCCCCATCTTGAAACAATTCTAGGTAAATCATGGTTATTCCAAAACAGACTGTTCCATCCAACCTGATACATTTCTCTCTGCCATTTCGATAAAATCTTTTTTAGCTTTATAAGGTCAAGCGGAGCTAAATCCCATTTGGATTTACCTTCCTGTTGATCTAATCCAATATGCTCAAACTGGAATACCATCGAGAATTCACTGCCATCCGGATTACTATATTGTTTCGCTCGTTGCGGGTCAGCGCCCCACGCCTCACCTACTGTGATTAAATCTCCTTTTGAAAAAGTCTCTCTTGTTAATTCTTTAATATAATCATGCAGCTTAGGACCATTCATCGTTATTTTATTATGCGGCGCCTTCGCTATTTGATCGATAACATCTAGCCGGAAGCCTTTCACACCCTTTTCCATCCACCAAAGAATCATGTCATATAGTTCACGGCGTACCTCGGGATTATCCCAGTTCAAATCCGGTTGTTTGACAGAAAACTGATGAAAATAATACCGGCTTAGTTCAGGAACCCATTCCCAGGCTGATCCGCCAAAACACCCTTTCATGTCATTGGGCGGCACTCCCTCAACGCCATCACTCCATACATAATAGTTATGGCAGGGGTTATCCTTACTCTTTTTAGCTTCCAGAAACCATGGGTGTTCATCCGAGGTATGATTTAGCACCAAGTCCATAATAATAGAAATATCTCTTTTATCTGCCTCATCAATGAGACGCTCCATATCCTCCAAGGTGCCAAACATCGGGTCTATATCCTGATAGTCTGAAATATCATAGCCATTATCATCCTGAGGAGATCGATACACAGGCGATAACCAGATTGCATGAATACCAAGATCTTGTAAGTAATCTAATCGGGTGATAATACCAGGAATATCTCCAATACCATCATCATTACTATCCTGAAAACTTTTCGGATAAATTTGATATATGACAGCATTTTTCCACCATTTATTCATCATAAATTTTCTCCTTAAGTCATTCATTATCGAAACATCCGTCACTCCTGCTTTCATTTCTGGAAAGCTTATAATACTGGGTTGGAGTCATCCCGGAAAACTTTTTAAATATACGGGTAAAATAATAATTATCCTCAATCCCTGTCAGATACGCAATCTCACTATATTTTAAATTTGTAGAACCTATTAATTCTTTTGCGTGACCGATACGGATAGAATTCAAATAATGAAAAATAGTACTTCCGGTACGCTCCAAAAAAACCCGATTAATATAATCAAAATTAACCTCAAAATGCTCTTCGATAATAATGCTTGAAATTTTATTCATATAGTTGCTATTCAAATAATCCAATATCTCATTTACCTTGACCTCTGACTTTTTTAATGTCTTTTTGGTATTTACTACTTTTTGTGACAGTACAAATTCATGGGCAACATGAAGTAAATATCGGTGTAATTCCACAGAAGCCTGCCTTTTATAATGTTCTTCACGCCGATTATATATACTGACAGCCAGATTAAGAATTGTCTTATTGTTCTGATAATTAAGGATATTATCATGTTTTTGAAAGATCGCATAAGGGTCTGTCGGGTCATTTTCATTCAGGTTATAGCTTAAAAGAGAGATTCTTCTCTTTTCTAACATATCAGCAATCACCGGTATTTCTTTTCCTTCTTCTATTTTTGATAAGTCAGGATGTTTAAAATGAACATAATAATAGCTGCAGGATGCCATTTTATATCCTTTATGATGTAATCCCGGCTCCAGAATAAAAAAATCCCCTTTCTTTAAATGATAACGGATAGTATCCTCTTCTAAATACATATCTCCATCACGGATAACATAGAGAATAAACTCATTGGCCGTTCTGGCAAAGTGAATCCAAGGCTTTACATATTTAATTTTCCCTATCATTCTTACCTGAGGCAATAAATCTGCATTATAAGAAAATAACATCCGCCTTCTCCTATCCTATCTTATATCTTATACATGGCATGTTTCAATCCAAATCAAATCCCATACATTTAACAAAGGCACTTCAAATATAACATGCTGTCCATTCTCTTTTTCCACCAAGGTAAAGTCAATTTTATTTGCTGCTATATTACAATCCGGTGATGCATAATATACTCCTTCAACCTTTGCATCCATGAGTACGTCCATCTTTATTCCATCTATCTCCTTCGGCTGTTCATATTTTGGTTGATTCCAATATTCATTGATATTGGTTAAATTAATTAGCTGGATAATTGTGTACCGGCCGGTTTCTTTAATAATGGACCATACTTTACCCGGTTCTCCGCAAGAGGAAAACAGGATATTTGGATGATCTGGAACAGATAATAGGATGTCCTCATTAATTCCGTTTGCTGCTGTCATCGAGATATCCATTGCATCGGTATCAAATAATAGTTTACCATAGCGAACTGTAAAATCGCAATATGCTCGAACCTTTGATAAGAAATCCTCTCGCAAGGTTGCATAATTTACATAATAACTATCGCATAGAATACCGTTTGTTTCACCAAATACCAGCTGGGTGCCGCCGGAGGCTAAAATTACAGCATTGGCAAGGAGCAAGGAGGTCTGTGCTGCCAATATATCTTCTTCGCTTTCCATATTTTTGAAAGGTTCCATATAGGCAGCCAGAATCACCTGTTTGGCACCAAGGTATTTTGCTTCACGTATCAATGTATATAGGTGATGGTATGTCACATGGGGCGGCCATACTTCAATGTAAACTGCATCCTGTTTGGCATCTGCTACATACTCCACAGGCCAGTTGTTTACAGCATTAAATATCACTCCTGCCTTAGAATCCACCTCTTTTACTGACTTTCCAGCCTGTTCTATCATGATAGGAAAAGTCTCTGCCAATGAGATTCGTTCCTTTTTATCATTCCATACATATTTCGGAAACCCATAGGTATCCATATGAATTCCTTGAAAACCCAATTCCTTTACAGCACGTACATATTCATTCAAAATATGATGATACCAAGGGGTATCTTTTGACGTATTCATAAATACCAACCAATCAGCAAAATAAAGTGGTTCTCCATTTTTTTTATAAACAGCCCATGAGGGAGCTTTCTCATAAGTCTCCTTGCTGGCAGCATACACAGCACCATACGCAAAGGGTCTGATTCCATTTTCTTTACAGGAAGTAATTTTATTCTTTATCGTTTCTACTGATATCTTTCGTCCAAGGGGTTCCAGATATTCCTCCTCCATCGATACCAAACGGTCATGCCGATTCATCCAATCATAGAATTGAAGTGTATTTAAATGAAGCTTCTTCGCATTTAAGATATCGGATGTATCATCCTTTTCCTCTGGGGAAAAGTCCGTTAAAAAGCCATATCTAATTCGATAATTCATAGAATCAGCAATATCAAATGCCGTATGCAATTCTCTGCGGCTATCTTGTTCATCTACAACCATTACATCAACCCCATAATTGCCCCTGGGCAGCTCTAAGGCTAAACGATAAAAAACCGATTCCTTCTCAAATTCAGAAGCTTCCACCTTTTTTTCAATTATAATTTTTTCTAACGTTGTAACTTTAATTTTTATGTATGAAATATAATCTATGTTATCCGCTTCCAGTAAGATAGTTACAACTTCATCATCAAAATACTGTGCTTTGTCTGGATAACAGTCTAGTCCTTTTAAGTAATTCATCGATGATAAGCCTCCATTATTTTATTCTTTGATAGAGCCTTCCGTTAATCCCCCGACAACTGCTTTCTTCTGAAAGAGTATAAATAAAAGAATTACCGGTATTTGTGTGATAATAGACGCTGCAAAAACCCATTCCCAGCGGGTAGCATGTTGTCCATTTAGTCTTTGTAGTAACATTGGAAGTGTAATCATCCTTTCATTCGAGCCAAGTAATACTTTCGCCGTAAAATACTCTTCCCAAATTCCCTGCAGCGCAAATAAAGTCATCGTACCAATCGCCGGCTTTGATAAGGGAAGCATTATTTTCGTGAAAATGGTTCGATGAGTACCTCCATCAATAATAACGGATTCTGCAAGTGCATCTGGTAGTCCTTGAAAAAATCCTCGTAAGAAGAAGGTATAACCACAGATTCCCGTGGAAACATAAACCAGGATTAAACCTGCTCTTGTCCCTACCAGACCATTTGCAAAAACTCCAATCGGAAGTTTTATATTACTGAGTGTAATGAATTGGGGGATGATATTTAAAAATCCTGGTACCATTAATGTAAATAAGTATATCTTAAACAACAGTTCCCGTCCCGGAAACTGAATACGCGCAAATCCATAGGCCGACAACGTTGCAATTACCACCTGAATGGCAACGGTTAACACTGTATTTATGACACTATTTCGAAATGCTGCCGAGAAAATATCCAGATTCAGTATATATTCGTAGGCATCAAAAATAATCTCCTTCGGTATAATTCTTGGCGGGTATGGTAAGGAAAAGCTAAATTGCTCAAAGGAGTTTGATATCATAAATAGATAAGGAATTGAAAATACCGCTAAAGCAGATAATAATAACAGCCATAATAATATCTGCCCAATCCTATCGGATGCTTTTTTACTTTTATATTCTCTCATACCAATTCCTCCTGATCCGATTTATCGAGCTTAAATCCCCGATTTAACAGCATGGTTAAGGCAAGAATGGTGATGGAGGTAATCATACCTATGGCAGAAGCCTGACCAAATTCAAATTGGTTAAACGCTCTGTCGTATAGCAGGTATTGTAAAACAGACGTTTTTCCGCTTGGATTCCCTGATGTCAGCAGCATCACCTGAATAAATACATTGAAGGATCCGATAATCATATTAACCAGTACATAGAAGGTTGTTGGCTTTAATAATGGGATTACAATATTGTAAAACTTTTGCCAACCGGTGGCACCATCTAAAGAAGCGGCTTCATAAAGTTCATTCGAAATTCCCTGCAATGCCGCCATGTAAATCAACATTGCCCATCCGGTGTTCTTCCATATCCCCATAAGCCAAATAGCGAAATTGCCGGTCCACTCTCGTAATAACCATGGTATATAGTCCTTGCTTAGGTGCAGAACATCAACAATAATATAGTTAATCAGGCCGCGATTACTACTGTTAAACATATATTGAAATACTAATCCTACAATCACCCAAGAGGTAATGACCGGAAGATAAAATCCCACTTTAAACGTGGTTCTGCCCTTCTTCAGATTATTAATCAGGAAAGCAAATAGCATCCCCAGAAATATAATACATGGCGTAGTGACGATGGCATATAGAAAATTATTACGCAAGGCGTACCATAACCGATTGTTATTATCCGTAAATATAGCGATAAAATTATCGAATCCCAGCCATGTGATTTCCCGCTTTACAATCTGATATTCTGAAAAAGAGATACGAATCGTAAATAACATGGGATATAAAACAAAAATAATGACTAAAATTAGTCCGGGAAGAATAAAGGGAAGCGCTGTTCCCAAGTGATATAGCCCCTTTTTTCTCTTGCGATTTTTTATGAGTCTTTTATTTTCCGTCAAAACTTCACCCCTTTATATGGATTGCCGCACTTAATCAGATTCATTGCGACAATCCATGACTACAATCTTGGTTCATTTGATTAATCAATCGGCTAACTGAACATCGATTAATGCTGCTGCATTCTGAAGTTCTGTCTGAATATCAGCTTTGTTAGCAAAAATATTCATCATCGTGTTACTCCATATCTCACCGATTGCGGTATGATTCGGAGAAGGAATTCTGGCACTGGC
>JAEZXP010000200.1 GCA_023419655.1 Bacillota bacterium
TGCAAGGAATGCATCCCTATACAAAGGCTCTTTGGATTTTCCAAAGGCAATGGCTATTACATAGTCGAATTTCATTGTATCCTTAAGGCCGCCTCCGGGGCTTGCAATGCCAAGAAAACAGGTCCCCAATCCCTTGGTTTCAATATATAGACTTAACTGTTGCATTATATATCCGGCATTTATGAGATAATCGTCTTTTTTCTCAGAGGACAGGCAGAGATAATAGGGAGCATTAACAGCAAATGGACCGTTAAATCCCTGATTTTTTTCTATATTGCTGACCAGCTTAAACTCAACCTTTATATCTTTAATAAGCATCGGTAAACTGTCGGCAAACTTGAGAATTTCATCAATAATCTCCCAATCGATTCTTTCCTGATAGAACTTCCGTATGCTTTTTCTGGAAAATATAATGTCAAACATATTCATATATCATACCTCACTTTATTGGCAAGATGCTCGTTTTTCCATTTCTCGTTTTCTATAGTATAGTGGTGAAATTCCATAGTATTTTTTAAATAGCTTGCTAAAATGATAAACATCCTCATAGCCAACCTGATTCGCTATGCTTTTTATACTGCTGTCATCATCTTTGACAAGGATATCACATGCCCTTTCCAAACGAATCTTTATAAGGTAATTTATCGGAGATTCTCCGGTCTCTTCCTTAAAAATCTTTGAGATATACACAGGGCTTAGATACATATTATGTGCAATTTGCTCCAAAGATATCTTCTTGTTATAGTTTTCATTCAGATATTTAAGAATTTGTTTTACCGCATAATTCTTATTATAGGATTCAAAGCTGCATTTGCATTGCTCATGGTCCTCATCGCTAACAATATCACGCATTATCAGAAGCAGCATCTGCATAAGATGGGTCTTGAACATAAAATATTTGCCCACATTGCAGCTTTCTTTCTCTGCTATCATGGCATAGCAATGCATCATAAGAGCCTGCTTCAGCTCTCCATTTGTATTAAAGATACACACGTCATCCTTTGTCTCGATAGAATTTTGAGACATGTTTTTAAAATGAAAATCAGTGAAACCTGCAATAAACTCAATGGTAGGCTCCTCTGCATTACTTACAATGTGCGTATGCATTACACCCGGATTACATATTACTAAATCCCCGGCCTCTTCATCATATTCCATACCATCTACAAGATATTTTCCTTTACCAGATAAGATATAAGCCAATTCCGTATAATCATGGTCATGATAGACACCATTCTTGGTCATCTTACATTTGGAAACATAAAATACAGTTGGATTAAAATCATTATATGTTAAATCATATTCAAAGGCCACATTCTTCACCTCTTCTATGGTTATTAACCTGCCTGTGCTTACACCTTTATATAAGCTCGTATTATAATTATAACATTTTATATATAAATAAGAAACAATATTTTATAACTAAATTTATATTCATACAGAAAATCGTAATATCAAAATGATTATATGATAGGGCTTCAAAAAATATCCTCACATTACTAGGGCATATACCAATATGAATTAAACTGATAAAGATAGGTTTTGGACCCTTTTGGCATTTGCCGGATGGCATTATATACATTGTAGTAATCTGCCGCTCCCATACCCAATGATATCCCGCCAAAGACACCCAAAAAAGCAGGTGCGGGAATTATCAATGCAATTATATAGGGTATAAATCCAAATATCAGATTCGGCAGCAAGGACATGAATATAAAGCGTCTTTTACTTATCACTTCAGGGCTGGTAACAAACAGCATTCCCTGTTTCCAGGCAGTATAGAGATACACCTCTTCTTTAAAGCATATCCCATGCAATAATTCATGGGGAAATGCTGCCAGCAGGGACAAAATACTGCCCGCCATAATGTCAATAAATGTGAACCCACGGCGTATATAAAGTACTCCCAGTAAAAGAGCCATTATTCCAATCGCAATAAGATTCGCATATAATCCAAGTTTTTTCGGGTCATCAAATTCCTTAAATTTCACGGCTCCCGGATGGTGTTCCCGGCAAGGAAGTGATTGTGGATTCCCATCAAAGTTCCCTTTGTAAATCAGTTTCATGAATACCTCCCTGTTCATTCTATTTTCCCACATCTAAACTTTATCTTTTTATAAAATAAAAAGCAAGTGGCAAATCATAGTCTTTATATATGAATTATCTCTCTGTGAAAGTTATGAAGCAAAAATAAGGACATGGCATATGACACTGCCTTGTCCCTGTTTTTGCTTGATATACCCGTTATTTTTCCAGAGTAATACCTTTTACTTCTTCCTTTGTTGGAATCGACTGAATGGCTCCTTTTCGTGAGACTGTAATTGCTGCTACCTTTTGCGCAAAATCAATTGCTGTTTCCATCGAATTGCCTTCAAGATAACTTGATAGAAAGCTTCCTATAAAACTATCGCCTGCGGCGGTTGTGTCAACCGCCTTCACTTTGTATGAATTAAAAAACGTGCCTTTTCCTTTGCAATACAGATAACATCCCCGGTCACCCAGGGTAACAATTATAATAGAAACACCCGCTTGCTCGAGCCATCTGCATGCCTCTTCAAGTTCCTTATCTGTATCTATTTTCTTACCATATATGGTTTCAATCTCACACTCATTCGGTATGATAATATCTACATTATCTAATAAGGATTGCTCAAAATTCTGTGCAGGTGCAGGATTAAGAACTGTCAGCACCCCTTGCCTTTTAGCCATTTCAAATGCACCCGAGACTGTGGCTGCCGGTATCTCCAGCTGGGCAAGAACGGCATCCGCATCACACAGTTTTTTTTCATTATCCTTTGCATACTGCGCAGAGCAATGCTCGTTCGCCCCGGAAATAATCATAATATTATTATTCCCGGAATTCTCAACCGTAATAAAGGCCTGACCGGTTTGTACATTATCAAGACGAAGGATATGTTTCACGGATACGCCTAAATCGTCAAGTGCATTTATCATTTCCTCTCCGGCCGTATCCTTCCCCACGGCTCCAAACATTTTGACATCAAGGCCTGCTTTAGCCAATGCAGCAGCCTGGTTTGCACCTTTTCCTCCCACCGAAACAGAATAGCCCGAGGAAGATATCGTTTCACCGTGCAGTGGAAAATTCGCCACATGAATCGTTGTGTCATAATTCATACTGCCAATAACAGATACTTTTCTCATAAGTATGCTCCTTGTATTCATTTTAAACTGCCGGTTGGCAGTTTAAGAACTATTTTCTTATATTCCATGCCCCGGTCTGTCGTTTTTCCGCCGCATTTATGCCCGTCTCCCGGGAACTGAATATAAAACATATTTTCTCTAATGTTAATTTCTCTGCCCTCGCCTGTATAAAGCGCTATATCCTTATCCACATTGTATGATGCGGCTAAACGCAGCGTATCAATACTTTCCCATGCGATTTTCTCTTCACCTTTTATCAATATCTGTACATCGATATATTTTTTGTGAGCTTCAAATTGTTTTTTATCCAGTTCACCGGTAATACCCTCTTCAATAATAACAAACATACCGTCACCTTCGTATCTTCCGGCGGGTAAGTCTTTTATTTCTTGAACGAATTTCAAACCGTCCTCAAGCTTTGGGATAAGTCCAAAATAAGCCTTATAATTTTTACAATCATCTAAAATCATGTATAATCTCCTGCTTTTACTATAATAAGAAGCTCTATAATTTATCTATAATTGCTCTTATATAGTCTGCGCTTTTTTTCATACCTTCATCAGCAATAGGAATATCCATGGGATGCCACCGCCGTTCATATTCAAGTGACAGGTAGCCGTCATATCCTGCTTCTTTCAATGCCGGTAATATTTCTGACCAGGGTACAATCCCTTCGCCGACAATTCTGGTCATAACAGCCCGGTCTTCTTCCCTGACATGTGTAACCGCTCCGCCGACAAACTTTTTGTTCTCCCCTTTAAACATAAAATCCTTAACATGTACGTAATAAATTTTATCTTTCTGAATGGAAATACAGTCCTTATAATCTTCACCGGATAAGAAGCCGATATTGGCCTGGTCGTATAAAATCCCCACATTCTGGCGGTCTATTTGCTTCACAATATCATATGTAATCTGTGGTCCGGTTGTCATAGTGTTGAAGTGATTTTCAAGAACAAGATTTATTCCAAACGGCGCTGCGGCCTCTGCCAATAATCTCATAGACCGGATAAGTATTTCCTTTTTTTCATCAAATCCGGAATCTCCTTCTAAGAAGGTTCCGCCATATATTCTGATATACTTTGCCCCTAAAATATGAGCCACCGATATACAGCGCTGGCATTCCTCAATCGCTGCTGTTCTTCGATTATCATCTTCAAGATTATAATCACTGGCATAGGAAACGATACAGGAAACCTCAAGATTAAGCTCATCAAACTGCTGCTTATATGTCCGCAGCTCCTCGTCTGTTGTTTTCCAATTCAGGGCACATTTATAGTCCTCTTGAAAAATAATTTCAATAGCATCTAAGCCCATTTTGGAAAAAAGCTCTGCCGCCTCTGAAAGAGTGTATTCCGGTGTTCCCATCGTATGCCCTGCTATCTTCATATATTCCTCCTTCCTGAGATATCCCAAAGCACGTTTAAGACATCTATTCCAGACCCGGTAAACCGGCCTTCGTCAGGATTTCGTGAATCAGCTCGTGGGTTTTATATGCATCTGCCGCATTTGTCAATGGCTGTGTGCGATGAATAACACAGTCAACAAAATGATGTACCTCCTGCGTAAAGCCCATCTTATCCTCAACTCTTGCCCAGCCACAGGCAAGCGGAGTCATTGTTGTGGTAACTTCTGTCTCTGCATTAACAAGGGTTACATGGTCAGGGGCATACACAAATGCCGAGTTATAGTCTCCGTAAACATCAAGCTTTTCAATCCATTGCCCTGCTGTCCTGCTTGCCACAAGCATCCCTACGCTGCCGCTATCGAATTTAATCTGGGCCGTAACTAAATCCTCATATTCAGGATTTGTAAAAATGCTCTGCGCCTCAACAGAAACCGCTTCACCACAAAGCCAGCGCATAATGTCAATTACATGTATCGCATTTTCCAAGGTGGCACGGTATTCTGTACCATTACGGTTTTTCTGTGCTATCACAACATCCGGACGCTTGTCCTTATACTGTTCCTTTAC
>JAEZXP010000005.1 GCA_023419655.1 Bacillota bacterium
AATAAAATTATATTCAATGCCTACTCACCCTTAACCGCAATATTAATATCGATTCTTTTGGTTCCCTCATATTCAAGGGGAACACATATGCTTTTCGCATAGCTGTGAGAAAATGACATCGAACCGCTTCCGATGGTCGGCGGTGTTATATCGATATCAATTCCCCGGGTTGAAAATATAGTGGCCGCATTGCCAAGAATCATATTGCCTAATTCACTGATTGCACTCTTTGCCAATTCATCCATCTCCATGACCGGCATCATCATCATCTTGGATGCAATATCACAGGCGATGGCATGCTCAAAGGATATCATTACCTGGCCCTTCATCTTGCCTGTGAAGCCAATGATTATAATAAACGTATTATCTAGGAATATCGGGTCTCTCACAAAAGGCTTCCCAACCTTCGTCTCTATCGAACACATCTCTTTAAGAATCTTTGAGGATGCAATCAGAAAGGGATTGATATGATCCACATTAAAAGTACTCATTACTGTTTCCTCCTGGTATCTTCCAACAGCTTATCTTTCGTATTCGCATCACTATTGGTGCTTTTTAACAAATCGTTCCATTCTCTCTATCGCAATCTTGAGATTATCGATGGAATACGCATACGAAACCCTCAAATAACCCTCGCCGCACGCTCCGAATGCCGTTCCCGGCACCACCGCAACCTTTTCTTCCATTAACAGCTTGGTTGCGAATTCATCCGATGACATATTCAGGCTTTTAATACAGGGAAATACATAGAAAGCTCCATAAGGCTCAAAGCATTCAAGTCCCATACTGCGAAAAGCATGCACGAGAAATCTTCTGCGCTTATCATATGCATCCTTCATCATCTCTACATCCGAATCTCCGTTTTTCAATGCCTCAACTGCCGCATACTGGCTTGTCGTAGGGGCACACATAATCGCAAACTGATGTATCTTCGTCATCTGCTCAATAATAATAGACGGACCCGCAGCATAACCCAGTCTCCATCCGGTCATCGCATAGGATTTGGAGAATCCGTTGATTACAATGGTACGCTCCTTCATTCCCGGGAAAGAGGCGATGGATACATGTTTTGCTCCGTAAGAAAGCTCCGAATAAATCTCATCGGAAATTACAATCAAATCCCTCTCTATAATAACATCCACAATATCTTTCAAATCATCATAATCCATAACCGCTCCGGTAGGATTATTCGGGAATGCCAGCATTAATATCTTCGTCTTGTCTGTAATTGCGGAAAGCAGTTCTTCTCTGGTCAGCTTAAAATCATTTTTTGCCTGCAGCTCTATAACGACAGGTACCCCTCCTGCCAGTACGGTACAAGGGTGATACGATACATAACAGGGCTGCGGAATCAGTACTTCATCACCGGGATTAATCATGGCCCGCAAAGCCAAATCGATTGCCTCACTGCCGCCGACTGTTATCAGTGTCTCATGCTCATAATCATACTGCAGATTAAACCGCCTATGTAAATAATTGCAGACCTCTATTTTCAATTCCTTAAGACCGGAATTGGATGTATAAAAGGTCCTTCCTTTTTCTAATGAATAGATACCTTCTTCCCGTATATGCCAAGGGGTATCAAAATCAGGCTCGCCTACACCAAGTGAAATAGCATCCTTCATCTCACTGACAATATCAAAGAACTTTCTTATGCCTGACGGCTGAATATTAATTACATTTTCTGATAATGGATTTCTCAAGGGCTAATCAACATCCTTTCATCTTGCCTTACCTGTACAAGAGGCAGACCGTGCTCTTTATATTTTTTTAATACAAAATGGGTAGCTGTGCTAAGTATCGCCTCCATCGGCGCCAGCTTTGCCGCCACAAAATTAGCCACCTCTCTCATCGTCTTGCCTTCGATAATTACCGTAAGGTCAAATCCTCCGGACATAAGATAAACGGACTGGACCTCATCAAATTGATAGATTCTCTCTGCGATTTTATCAAATCCCAATCCCCTTTGAGGCGTAACTTTGAGCTCAATTAGTGCGGTTACCCTTTCGCATTTAACCTTATCCCAGTTAATCAAGGTTGGATATCCGCATATGATGTTCTCATCCTCCAACTGCTTTAAAATCCTCGTTACCTCTTCCTCATCCGTTCCAAGCATTATCGCCAGGTCTTTTGCAGATAGTTTGCTATTCTTATCAATCGCTGATAATATCTTTTCTCTCATCCTTACACCCTCTCTTTCCCAGCCGTTTAATCAGCCGCTTCCTGCGGCCATTACATTACTTTATATAATTCATCTGCCTTTGGCGGTTCCAGATACCTCTGTTCCCCGCCATTGACAATTATCCGGTCATTTCCTTTTGTTATTCGCCCGATTACTGCTGCCGCTATGCCGTTCTCCTTAAGACGGTCCACTAAGAGATTGGCATTGTCGGTAACAATCAACATACAGCCGCTTGATATCAGCATGTAGGGGTTAAGGTCAAAAAACTCACAGATTTCGACTGTCTCCTGCCTTAATTGTATCTTCTGCAAATCCACTTCGAGTCCAATCTTAGAGGCTGCCCCTATTTCCCATAGCGCTCCGAAGATTCCGCCTTCGGTAACATCATGCATGGAGGTTACACCAACCTCTCTTGCTATTTTTGATTCGGGAACAACCGATATATCGTCCATCATTCTCTGTGCGCCGCTGATAAACCCGGCAGAATATTTCGTAAGCAGCTCCTGCTCCCTGGCTTTTGCCAGGATGGCCGTTCCCTCAAGGCCTGCCCATTTCGTCATAACAATCTCCTGCCCCGGCTTTGCCCCTGATGTCTTAATTATATCCGCTCTTTTCATTTTTCCGATGCCGGTTACAGTTACGATGGGCTGGTTAACGGCTTTCGTTACCTCGGTATGTCCGCCCAGTATCTCTATCCGGAGCTGTTCGCAGACCACCTCAACATCATGCATCAGGCTTCTAAGCTCAGCCTCCGCAGTCATTTCAGGCAATAATACCGAAAGCATGATACCTATAACTTCCGCTCCGCTGGAAGCAATATCATTTGCAGTGATATGGACTGCCAGCGTTCCTATATCCTGTACTGTTCCTGTAATAGGGTCCGTGGACATAACAATAACCTCATCTTTTTCAAGACCTATTACACTGCAATCCTCTCCAACAGCAGGACCCAGCAGCACTTCCTCTCTTCTGTGCTTAATCTGATTTAATATCGACCTTTTCAGGACTACCTCCGGTATCTTACCCAGCTTCATCGGATACCACCCAAAAGTATAATCTTACTCATCCTCAAGCCCTTCCTCATCCCAGTCAGAATCCCAATAGATATCACCTTGATGCTGTCCGTCGGGATTCGCCCGGTTCTCTTGTATTGTTTCTTGTTCCTGATTGTTATCATCTGCATCGGATTCCTGTTTATTGCCTGTGTCATCTTCCCCTTGATGCTGAGAGTCCTTCGGATCAGGAGTCTTCTCCACCTTCTTGGTTCCAACGGTTATATATCTAGGTGCCGGAGCATAACTGCTCTTATTAACAAGCGTTCGGCTTACCTCCACACCATTCTCATAAACAACCTTATATAATTCAGCCTTATAGCCTGTATGAGCCGATTGGGTTACCTTTTTGTAAGTTTCCGGCTTCGTAGGGTCCTTTGTAACGACATCCGGCGGCGGTGCCGTTTCCGACAGTACCCTTGTCTCATACTCTACTCTTCGATTCTGGGTATCTCTGGTTTCATGACCCCAGATAGTAAAGGTAATCTTACGTCCCTTTGTATATGCCTCAATTAATATAGGCGTATCCGTGTCATTCTTAAACTTTAAGTCCTTGTATGTTCCGGCGATAGCTGCATCTCTGGATAAATCCACATAACTGATGGTCATTGAATGGGCTTGCCGCTGTACAATCTCTAATTCGGCTTTCAGAGCCGCATTATACAACGTGGTTGTAACCTGGCATGCTCCTCCTCCGATACTATCAATAACCTTTCCTTCGGAATATGCTCCTGCCGCATAGTAACCATTTTTGGATGAAAAAGGTGCCAGAAACTCATATCCGGAAAACACTTCCCCCGGATAAAGTACTGCATTATTGATAAGTCTGGCTCCGTTTGCCAGATTTGCCGCACGGCCTTCTGCTGAATCGGCGTATTCCGTACTAAAGCTTCCCAAAATCTTATTACACCGTTCAACAATATCCCGGGTATAAACGGGCGTAACATCCTCTATATACGCATCCAGAACAATATTATCCCTGTCCCATGAATTTGTTATCGCATCAATTATACTTAGCGCCGTAGCTTCCACGTCCACCTTCTTGCCAAGGACGTGGTCGGTATATACCATCTTACCCTTGCTTCTGGTCACTGTTGCGTTGACAGGCTCCACATTAAATTCTGAAGTCTTCGTCGCTACCAGCTCCCTCACATTGTTCTCATTCAATGAAAATTCCAGCGGATAATTCATACCGCCATAGGCAATATCGCTTAAATCCTTATACCGTTTTATCAGATTCCCGGCTGTTCCAAGCTTC
Source organism: Bacillota bacterium (assembly GCA_023419655.1). GTDB lineage: Bacteria > Bacillota > Clostridia > Lachnospirales > Lachnospiraceae > Mobilitalea. Next base: position 4,493 of record JAEZXP010000005.1, read on the forward strand.
AATGCCTGCTCAATTGCATTGTTCAGCTTGTATGAATAACCCAAATCTCTCAAGGTAGCAGATACGGTATTGTCATCAACCCGTATGGATATTTCCCTGTTCCTTAATTCTTCCACGAATCCTGCAACTGCTTCTTCCGCTTCCCTCGCAGTCATTCCGCTAACATCCACCTCATCTATAAAAACACCTTTCGTTATCGTATTGCTCTCAGCTGCAGATGCGCAAAAGGCATTCCCGAATATTATAAAGGAAACAGTCAGTAATATTACTGCACAGTAATGTGTAACACGCCTTTTCATATTCATCCTCCCTTTCCAGTATCAAGATAACATCATTCATAAACTCCCCATCCTTGGTATTGTTCGTGAATTTTCATTGGTGTCTTTAATGATTTCTTCCTATTGTAACACAAAAACGGTAAGATTCAAGAAAATCTTGCTCGATTGACAATTCATAATGAATTATGTATATTAGTGAAATATACTTAATATCGTAGGCAATGTCATTGCTATAATAAGGATTACAATAATAATGGTAGATATTATCCTTTTCGTTTTTTTGTTATGCCAATTAAACATGTTTTCACCTTCTTCTTTATAATTTTATATTTATAGAAAGGTTGTGTAAACCCTATGAACCATTTTATGTCCATAAGTATACTGATTATATTTGTCCTGTGGCTTAATTATGAAATAAGAAAGAATAACAAGCTTTCAAAAAAGGGTATGGATAAATTCTGGGAAAAAGAAGCCCGGGCTAATACTGCGCGCAAGGCTGATATATCGGAACTTAATTATATAACAATCCCTTTCAATAAGCTTCCTTTGGACGATAATCCGGATCAAACGATTAATTCATACCGTGATACTATTCTCTCTCATTCCGAGAAAAAAATTCTCAATTTAAGCGGTTTTTCAAATACCGAGCTTAAATTAAAATATGGTGTCTCCAACATCAGTCTGCTTTCCGAATATGATAACAATTACACCTCTCTGATTGCGATTCTCCACAAATGGGGTGAGCGGCTGTACCAGCAAGGCTCCTATCAGGATGCAGTGGGTGTATTTGAAACCGCACTGGAATGCAGCACGGATGTTCCCAAAACCTTTGAGCTACTGGCAGAAATCTATGCCCGCCAGGGTTCATCAGACAAGATTCTTCTACTGTCAGAAAAAATAGCTTCCTCCACTATACGGGACAAGGAAAATCTATTGCTAAAGTTACAGGCACTTACTAAGCTTTCGTGATGGGGCTGTTTGTGCAGGGTATTATTTTGCAGCAGCCCCGCTCCGTATCAATAGATATCCTATATTTTATGTTATTTCAATCCATCATTCAAGAGTATTTCTATTTTATTTTGCCTTGGATTTGAATAATTGCATCCCATATGTACAATATTCTCTTAAAAAACATTGTTCGCATTTTGGGCTTCTTGCACTGCATATATTTCTTCCATGGGTTATAATCTGCAGATTATAGAGAATCCATTGCTCCTTCGGGAGCTTTTTCATTAAATCAAATTCAATCTTAACCGGGTCCTCTTCCTTTGTAAGGCCAAGCCGCCTTGATACTCTTTTCACATGGGTATCCACCACAATACTGGGGTCATGATAGATATTACCCCTTATTACATTGGCTGTTTTTCTTCCTACCCCTGCAAGGCTTACCAAATCCTGGATATCCCTGGGAACAACACCGTTATATTCTGATATAATTCTCTGTGCACAGGCAATAATATTCTTTGCCTTATTCTTATAAAATCCGGTAGAATGGATATCCTGCTCCAACTCCCTTACATCGGCACCGGCAAAGGCCTCCAGGTTCGGATATTTTTTAAAAAGTGTAACCGTAACCTGATTTACCCGTTCATCGGTGCATTGGGCACTGAGTATCGTTGCAATTAATAACTGCCAGGGGGTTTCATGATTCAAAAAACACTTACTCTCTGTTGAATATACCCTGTTAAGCTCCGCGATGATATTCGATATTCTTTCTTTTTCTTTCTTTGAAATTCCAGCTGCCATATGGTTCTCCCTTCTTCACTTACGTGCTTATAAGATGATTATCTTGGCAGAATATGTAATCGGGTCTCTTCTGCCATAATCAAAAAGTATAGTACCGTCCTTTTTAACTGCTTTACCTGTCTTAGCTGATTCTATTACATCATGTGCGAATTGTTCAATATGAATTTTATGCCTGTCAAGCTTTTGCTCCTCACAGATTTCTCTGTATCTTCGATAGGGAATAGGCTCGCCTGCGTATTCCGGTCTGTTCTTTAATTCCTCTCTCAGGCAAAGGTCGAAGACGAGAAGCTCTCTGAACACATTCATCTGATTTTCGTCTGTACCTATTCTATCCAGGAAGGCTTCGAATAAGATTTCATAGCGTCTCATCCTTGAATGGGCCAGCGTATAAAGGCCTTTCTTCATATAATAATGGTAGATGAAAGCATACAGCCTCATCGGTGTCTCAAAATAATGCTCCAGATATTCGATGGAATAAGCAAATTGTCCACTGTTATAATATACCTCCACCATCTCGCATATTCCCTTTAACTCTAAAACCTCATCATAGCTCAGATGCTTTGTAAATAACACCTCATATGGCGGTTCATTCTTGTATGCAATCCCGTATTTCTCACATTCCCCTTCCATTATAGAGCCTTTCAAAACCTTTAAAAATCCCAGCTGCAGCTGGTCAGGCTTTAGCATATAGACATCATAAAAGGATTTTTCAAATGAATGATAATCCTCCAGAGGCAGACCTGCGATTAGGTCCAGATGCTGATGGATATTGTGCGCTTTTTTTATGCATTTCACATTCTCAGCCAGCCGTTCAAAATCCACTTTTCTTCGGATTGCTTCCATTGTATCGGGATTCGTCGTCTGTACGCCTATCTCCAGCTGGACAAGCCCGGGCCTCAGGCTTTCTAACAGCCTAATCTCCTCCTCATTCAATAAATCTCCTGTAATCTCAAAATGAAAATTAGTAACGCCATTGTCATGCTCTTTTATAAACTGCCATATTGCCAGGGCATGCCCCTTATTGCAGTTAAAGGTCCGGTCAATGAATTTAACCTGCGGCACCTTGTATTCCAGAAAAATACCCAGTTCCTTATTAATAAGCTCCATACTGCGGTACCGTACTCCCCTGCCAGCAGATGACAGTCCTATGTTAGCAGATGACAGTCCTATGCCAGCAGAGGACAGGCAATAACTGCAGGAATAGGGGCATCCCCTGCTGCTTTCATAATATATAATCTTATTTTGGTGTTCTTGCATATCCTCATAGGCAAAAGGAATATCATCCAGCGGCAAAATTTTACGGGAAGGCGTTATCATGATTGCATCTGCTGATTTATCATCTGCTCCGAAAAGTCTGGCACTGTCCTTAAAGGCAATACCATTGATAGTATCCAGCTCAGTTCGGATTCCCAGATAATACTCCGTTACTTCACAGAAGGTCTGCTCCCCTTCTCCAATGATAATACCATCCAGACTGTTATATTTTAGCAGGCTTTCCTCTGGATAATACGTCACCTCCGGCCCGCCGAACCAGATTTTTACCTGCGGCTGAACTCTTTTTAAATCTTCCATAACACTTTCTATTATACGGATATTCCATATATAGCAGGAGAATGCTACCACATCCGCCTTATGCAGATAGATTCCCCTGAGAATATCATCCTTCATATGATTGATAGAATATTGTGCAACATGAATATGATTCTTATACTTTCCTGAATATGCCCTGATGCTGTGGACAGCAAGGTTCGTATGAATAAACTTGGTATCTACGGCAACCAATAAAATTTTCATAGCCGGTCTCCATTCATTAACAAAGATAAAACTATTTTATCACAATTCTGTGATTTCGTCTCTTAAAACAACTTATAATGCGGCTTCTCTTCCCCTAACAGATAATAACGCAAAAAATCATCGAGCAGGATTGCCACAGCGGATAAAAAGAACCATATAACTGTATAAAGCAGGCATATCTGTCCCATCAGATTAAAGGGCTGGCCGGAATAATCCCATACATCCAGCTTCAGCCATACATTTACAATCAGGCCTGTTACGAATTCTACCGCTGTGACAATCCCTGCCGATAGAACCATCTGACTGACCAATGCCATATCTTTTGAAAACACCTCATTGATTAAGCCTATGAGAATGAAACATATTCCTCCTGCAACGAGCATCGATATGTGGGAATATCCCCGAAACAATATCTCTATCCCCCCATAAGCGAATCCGCCTACAAGAAATAGCATGATATATTTTAAAACCTTACTATATCGTATGAGCATATCTGTTCCTTTCTGTATACTTAATTCTATACTTATTTTAGAAACTCCTTTTACTAATTTAATATGCTCATATCCTTTATAAATATATCTGACTTTCTTCTATACCAAAAAATACATCTGCGGGAAAGTAAAAAAGGACAGTTCGCACTGTCCTTTTTCGGAGAAGGTATTTTGTTACTTATGGGGGTGTAGCAAAAAACTATATAATGTATTGGGGTTTACAAACATAGTATAACACCTAAACTAATATAAGTCTGCACAAACTTTACAAAATTTCGTCAGAATTTTCGTCATTTTCGACAACCTTTGCTTCGTTTTGTGTCTCAAACAGGGCTTCAAACTCTTCTCTTGATATACGTTCTCTCTCTATTAACAGATTTGCACATGCATCAAGTATATCTTTTTTCTCCAATAAAATTTTCTTTGCTTCCGCATAGCATCCGTCTATGATGCTTCTGACCTCTTCATCAATTTTATTGGCTACGTTGTCACTATAGGTCTTTGTATGGCCCCAGTCTCTGCCGATGAATACTTCATCTTCGTTCTGCTCATAATTGACCATTCCGATTGATTCAGAAAAACCATACCGTGTTATCATGGCTCTGGCCGTTTTGGTTGCAACCTTGATATCCTGGGAGGCTCCGGTGGTTATATCATCAAAGATAAGCTCCTCGGCAGCTCTTCCTCCAAGGCTTACGATAATATCCTGACGCATCTGCCCCTTCGTATGGAACATCTCATCCTTTTCAGGAAGCGGCATCGTAAAGCCTGCTGCTCCGCCTCCGGTAGGAATAATCGAAACGGTATATACCGGCCCTACATCCGGAAGCACATGGAACAATATTGCATGGCCTGCCTCATGATATGCCGTAATCCGTTTTTCTTTATCACTGATAACCTTGCTTTTCTTTTCCGTGCCTATTCCAACCTTAATAAAGGCTTTCTTAATATCCTCGTCACTGATGTAACTTCTATTGTCCCTGGCCGCACCGATTGCCGACTCATTCATAAGATTCTCCAGGTCTGCACCGGTGAAGCCGGCTGTGGTCTGTGCTATCTGCTTCAAATCCACATCATCTCCCAAAGGCTTTCCTTTGGAATGTACCTGAAGAATTTCCTCTCTTCCTTTTACATCCGGACGTCCTACGGTAACTTTTCTGTCAAACCGTCCCGGACGAAGTATTGCGGGGTCAAGGATATCCACTCTGTTTGTGGCTGCCATAACGATAATGCCTTCATTTACACCAAAACCGTCCATCTCTACCAGCAGCTGGTTTAAGGTCTGTTCTCTTTCATCATGTCCGCCGCCCATTCCGGTACCCCTGCGTCTTGCCACGGCATCAATCTCATCGATGAATACGATACAAGGCGAATTCTTCTTGGCATCTTCGAATAAATCTCTTACCCTGGAAGCTCCCACACCAACGAACATCTCCACAAAGTCAGAACCGGATATGGAGAAGAACGGAACTCCTGCTTCTCCGGCTACCGCCTTACCAAGCAGCGTCTTACCTGTTCCGGGAGGTCCCACAAGAAGAACTCCCTTCGGTATTCTGGCTCCCACCTGTATATATTTTCTCGGAGACTTTAAGAAATCGACAATCTCTTTAAGCTCTTCCTTTTCCTCATCAAGCCCGGCTACATTCTTAAACGT
>JAEZXP010000039.1 GCA_023419655.1 Bacillota bacterium
GCCTTAGGTATCGGGTGCTTTGGTCCCATTGACCCTGATAAAAATTCCCGCACCTATGGCTACATTACCCGTACCCCAAAATTAGCCTGGAGGAATTATAATATTGTAAAGGCTTTTTATGATGTGCTGTCAATCCCCATAGGTTTTGATACGGATGTGAACGGTGCCGCCATAGGAGAAGCGGCGTGGGGCGCTCTTTGCGACTGTGACGTATCCTTATATATAACCATCGGGACCGGCATCGGTGTCGGCGTCTGCATCGGCGGAAGGCCTCTCCACGGACTTATGCATCCCGAGGCAGGGCATATCACCCTGCGAAGATTAGAGAACGATTGTTATAAAGGAAACTGCCCCTACCATTCCGATTGCTTTGAAGGCCTGGCTTCCGGTCCGGCGATTGAAAACCGCTGGGGTAAGAAAGCTTATGAGCTTAAGAATAATTCTGAGACATGGGAAATCGAATCCCATTATATAGCGCAGGCGATAGCCAATTATATCCTCTGTTATTCCCCGGGCAGAATCGTCCTTGGGGGAGGTGTCATGCATCAGGAACAATTATTTCCCATGATAAGAGACAAGGTTCAGAAATATCTTAATGGTTATATTCATTCTGAACATGTTCATAATAATATTGATAGCTATATCGTTCCTCCCGCCCTGGGAGATGATTCCGGAATCAAAGGCGCACTGAGACTTGGGCATATGGCTCTATCCCAATAATCTTATTATTTCAGAGCACCACAATATACGGACTAAAAATCACCAGGCTGTACGATGGGAAACCCCGTACGGCCTGGTGATTTTTTAATTAATTCATATCACTTGATAATATTTCTTAATTGCTGCTTATTCGCCTATCTCTTGCCCAGCTCCGTATCCGTGCCGCTTACCACACTGTTGTCCATTATATATTTCATAATGTCCTCAAACTGGGTAAAGGCCAATCCCACATAGCTGTCTGCGGCTCCATAATAAATTGCGATTCTGCCTGTTGCGGAATCATGGATGGTGGCACAGGGGAAGCATACATTCGGTACAAAGCCCCGTTCCTCATACCATTCCTCCGGAGTCAGAAGAATGTTCTTACAGCGATACTTTACAATTGACGGGTTATCACTATCCAGTATCGCCCCTCCTATGGAATATACATAACCGTTGCAGGTCAGGCACACGCCATGATAGAACAAAAGCCATCCTTCGCTGGTTTCAATCGGAGCGGCGCCTCCTCCTATCTTAAGAGCCTCCCACCAATTATTGCCGCGGCTCATCACATGCCTGTGTTTTCCCCAATACGTCATATCCGGGCTTTCACTGACAAAGATGTCACCAAATGGTGTATGTCCGCTGTCGGAAGGCCTGCTCAGCATCATGAATTTACCGCCTATTTTTCTTGGAAACAGAACCGCATTCCTGTTAAACGGAATAAACGGGCTCTCTAATCTTGTAAATGTCTTAAAATCAGTTGTCTTTGCCAAACCAATGGAAGCTCCGTAAAAATCCTGGCACCAAATGATGTAGTAGGTATCCTCCACTTTAACCAGCCTTGGGTCATATGCGTACACAGGCATTGCCGGATTACCATCCTCATCCACAAAGGGTATCTTCTCTTCATCAAAATCCCAGTGAATCGCATCCTTACTTCTTCCCAGATAGATATGGGGAATACCGTCATTTTGCTCTCCTCTGAATACTCCGATAAATTCATCCTTATAAGGCATTACAGCACTATTGAAGATTCTTGATACGCCTCTAATCGGGTTTCTTCCGATAATAGGATTCTCTGTGTATCTCCACACCGGAGCATTCAAAATCCCTTCAGGCCGTTCCTGCCACGGCACATTGGGCACCTCCGGAGCTATCATTTTAAGATTAATCATATTCTCCTCCTTGAGAGTAAATTTAAGTCCCTAGTTTTGTTATTAAGCTGCTTATTTAAAATATGCGTCCAGCGCATCCTGCACCTGCTGCTTATAGGTCTCCTGGAATTGTGCGGCTGTTACTGTTCCGTCAATCAGACCATTGAAATCATAAAAGAATCCCAGGTTATTCCACAGTTCAAATACTTCTTTGCTTCCTACGTCATACATAACCTCAAAGTTCTGATGCTGAATCGCCTCATCCTTACCTGTTACGCCATACCACCAATACAGGGTCTCTTCATCATCACGTACCGATACGTCCCCTTCATACCAGTTCCACATATCATAAAGCACATTATATACCAGTTCAGGGTCTTTGACACCGGAAGGAATAATATAGTATTCACCGGCGGATACCTTCCCGCCATTGGTCTCCTGATTTCCGGAGGGACCCACAGGCCACTGCACAAAGCAGGTATCAAATTCAAGTGTAACACCATTCGAACCGGTATAATCATAGTCTGCATTCTGTGCCAATACCCAGGCTGCCCCCGGATAGAATCCGATATTGCCATCCCTGTATTGGAAACGCATGGTATCCGAAGCTGCATCCGTCGCATCATATGGATAGCACACATTGTATGTGTTGTACATATCAGAAATCATCTGAAGCACTTCTCCGGTGGGAGCACTGGATAATTGTTCGGTCTTAGTGGATGCCACGCTGGCTCCGTTGCTCATCATAAGCTGTTCAAAGGTCTCCTGATGGAAGCCGCAATATCCGTATTGGTCGGTAGCGCCGTCCCCATCCGTATCCTGTGTCAGAACGGTACAGTATTCAATAAATTTATCCCATGTCCATTCTCCCCTCTTATATAGCTCACGGGGGTCCTCGAGATTATTATCCTGAAGCATCTGAAGATTAAATGCTAACGGATAGGTAGCTTCTATCGTACTGGCGGCTTCTACTCTCTTTAACAGATGAGCCTTACTGTCTCCCAAATCAAGGTAGGAAGCTACTTCCTGGGTTGTAAATAAATCCGCATCCGCAGGCAGAACTGTCTTTAAATCGGTTGCAAGACCATTTAATGCGGCGGGGATACCAAAGCTTAACTCTACCAGATAAATATCGCAGTCCGGCGAGCCTGCAAGAATGGATGTATTAATGGATTCCCTTGTTCCTTCATAAGTAAGGTTCTCCCAGTAAAATTTTACATTATACTTTTCTTCAATCTTCTTCACATTTTCGAACTTTAATTGCGCAGCAAGGGTTCCTGAATAGGTAGGGTCATCCTCCATGGCACTATGGGAGCTGTCATAATACTGTTCCCACCACGTTCCTATCTTTATAATCCTGGTTTCTTTATTAACAGGAGCAGGCTCCTTCTTATCATCCTCTTTATTATCAACAACATCTTTTCCGCCTGCATCGGTTACCTCTTTGGGGTCAGACTTCTTACATGCAGTAACCACCAGAATAAGTGAGAATACAAGCAGAAGTGAAATTATCTTTTTACAAAATTTCATTATCTTTTACCTCCTTTATTATTCACCTCAATGGTTATAGAATCCTATTTTACCGGATAGCCAATGGTAAATCTGTAAACCTCCCACGGCATATCTCCTTCGCATTGCAACTGACTCAGATGCGTTACAAAGTCATCCGTACCACAGTATTCTACTAACTGGTCATAAGTAATCTGTACCCGTTTGCCATTATCGGCAGCAGCACCCTGGTCAGCGGTTCTCTGCCAGCCAAACGGTGCTCCGTCCTTAAATGACTGCATTACAATCCATAGCATACCTTCTGACTCATAGTCTATCGTAATGATACAGCCGGGCTGTATCAGTGCAGGGTCAAAGGTTCCCTCTTCCGACATGACCTGAACGCCTTTTCCCTGTGCCCATGCACCGTCGCTGTCTCCTGCAAACTCAGGAATCAGGGTTTCTTTAATCACAGGTACAATCCCTGACGGATAGCCGATGCTTACCTTGTATACCTCCCAAGGCATATCACTTTCACATTGCAGCTGGCTTAGATACGTTACAAAATCATCGGTACCGCATGCCTCTGCAAGCTGCTCATAGGTAATCTGGCATGTTGAACCGTCTGTAAGGGATTTACCCTGGTCCGCAACACGCTGCCATCCAAACGGCGCTCCGTCCACCCAGGATTGAGCTACAAGCCACATACCACCCTCTGACTTATATTCAATATTAATAATACTGCCCGGTTTAATTAATTCGGGGTCAAAAGGTCCGTCATTTGCAAGGGTTGTGATACCCGTTCCCTGTGCCCATGCGTCGCCGCTGTCATCAGTCCAGATTACAACCTCATTCTTCAGCTCCACAATTCCCGACCTCTTGCCTATCGTTACACTGGATACACTCCAGTCCATATCACTTTCACATTGGAGCTGGCTTAGATAGGTTACAAAATCATCGGTACCACAGTATTCTACTAACTGGTCATATGTAACCTGTGCGATTGTACCGCTGAGATTCTTGATGGAAGCTCCCTCATTGGCAATACGCTGCCAGCCAAACGGTGCGCCATCCTCCCATGACTGTGCCACAAGCCATATATCTCCTTCTGATTGATAATAGATGGTTATGACCGAGTCCTCTGTAATTAAAGCAGGGTCAAAGGTTCCGCCCTGTGCGATTGTATTCATACCTGTACCCTGTGCCCAGGCGCCGTCACTGTCATTTGACCATATTTCAACTTCATCCTTAACAGCAATCAGATTCGCTCTGTCCACCTCAGAGAATCCCGAAGGTTCTGCAAATGCCACCGAACTGTCCGCCTTGATTATATTCCCGCCGGCATCCAATATACGGATATTATCAATATAGAATTCAGCATTTCCGGCTCCCTTTGAAACGCCATTATCCGTATCCAGTGAAACGATAATCATATTCTGATATCCGGCAATGAATTCCTCCCCGGCATCCAATATTGCTTTTGCTGTATTCGGGTTCTTATTATCCAGATAAACCGACCAGGGGTCCTTGGATTCAAGCCGTATCTCCCCGCTATAAGCTGTTATCTTTCCTGAGGTTGCATAGAAATTTCCGTCAGGATGCTTCGTACCGATATCCATGGTGATACTTCTGACATCTGCTATCTTATCACCAACCAGACTTGCTATGTCGATTGCAATATAAGGAACCTTCCCGTTCATATTAACAACCTTCAGAGCCTTGCTTCCATTAAAGTCTGTGATGGATATCTCCGCTGCATCTGCATTGGCAGGCGTTGTATAGACTGCCACAAATCCATACAGTCCATCCTCAAAATCGATGCTCGCCTCCTTAACCTCAACAGCAGGTTCCGTATCCTTTTTCTGATTAATGTCTTTTGTGTCCGTTTTATCTGCTGTGTCCTCACCATCCGTTACCCCCTCCGGACCGTCTGTCTCTTTAACATCACCGGATTTCTTACATCCTGCCAGAGACAGCACCATTATTGCGCAAAGCAATAGCGCAAATAGTTTTTTTGCCTTCAATTTTTACTCCTCCTTCTTTTTTAATATAGATTTTAGGCTGGGCGTATTATCCAACAATACCGCTACGCTCCACTCCTTCTATAAAGTACTTCTGAAGCGCAATATAGATGATAACAATCGGCAGCATTACGAGTATTATGCCGGCATCCAGATATAATTCCTGTATGGATGTATCCAGGATTTTATCCACATTTGCAATGGTTGCCTGCAAAGTCGATATCTTCTTGCTGATTACTATATCCCCGCTAATCAGAAATAGCTTTGCATAAAATGTATCATTGTACTGCCATACCATAGAGAAAACTGCTACGGTTATAACAGCCGGCACGGCGTTTACCAGCATGATTCTAAAATACGTATACCAGGTACCCGCTCCGTCCACAAAGGCCGCTTCCTCAATTTCCTTGGGAAGTCCCCTGAAGAATTGGTTAAATATATAAATATACAGCCCTGACCGCACGCCGCACCCGAATATCGTCATAATGTACATCGGTACCGGTGTGGACATCAGAATCAATGGCTTTCCTGCGATTAATGTTGCCAGACCCAGGGGGTCAAAGCTCTTAAATGTCATATAAATCGGCAGCATGATGGTATGGTCAGGGATGACAATCATCACAACCACACACGCAAACAACAGCTTCTTAAAAGGAAAGTTGAATCGCGCAAAACCATACCCGACCATGGAGCATACAAAAACCTGAATCAGCATCAGAGAAATCGAATATACCAAATCTCTGGCAATGGTAGGAAGATAGTTCATCCTCTCCCATGCCAGCTTGTATTTCTCCAATGTAGGGTATTGCGGAAGCATATATACCATCGGATTATATTTATCCGAATCGGACATAAACGAATTCACAATCATACCAATCACAGGAACAAGGATGACATAACAGATTCCAAGAATGATGACAAATCCGAATAGCCGAACCAGGAATTGCTTGAAACCGGATGTCATTCCCCTTGTATGATTAACAAACCTGGGGCCCGAGGTTATGGCCTTGATTTTATTCTTACGATTGTTTGTTCCCGTATCCATCTTTCTATCCATTCCCTTTCTTCAAAGTCTGGTTAGTTGTAATAAAAGGTTCTCTTTTGTATGAATCCAACGATTAAGACCAATATCAGGCAGGTTGCCACCGTGCTGACTAAACTGAATACGGAGCTTAGTCCGTAATTAAAGTCTGTAAATGCCGTCTCATATGCCAGCGTAACCGCCTGGCTTTCAGCGAAGTTATCAATTACTGTATATACGATATTGGTAATGATATGGGGCATCACCATGGGAAAGGTAACCTTCCAGAAGGTCTCGTATGCCGTAGTCCCCTCAATCTTTGCAACCTCATACATGGAGCCGGGTATCGACTGCAAAGCCGCCAGGAATATGACAATCTGTACGCCTGACGCCGTGATTATATTATTAATTCGCGATACCGCCATAACGATATAATCCAGAATCACATCCGGCATGGCAAGCTCCTTAAACAGGTCTATATAATAGCCTACATCTACGTTGTACGAGGCTGTTTCTGCTGCCATCTGACTGCTTCCTGCCGAGATTCCTCCCGCCATCATCTGCTGGCTTAATTCCAGGGCTCCGGATATGGCACTGCTGTTTAAGATGACCGGAAGGAAGAAAATCATACGGACCAGTGTTCTTCCCTTAAACTGCCGGTTAAGGAGAATCGCCATAAACAGGCTAAAGAATATGATAAGAGGGACATCCAGTATCATATTTTCAATGGATGTTGTTAATACCTGCTTAAAGGTGCCATGTTCACGAAAGGCATAGATAAAATTGTCCATTCCTACGAATTCCAACTCATAGCCTCCCACAGCACCAACCGTAAGCTTCGAAAAGCTAAACTCCGTAGTCAGAATAATACTTCTTATATAAAAGATGATAAAGCCGACCAGCCAGGGCAGTATAAACAGATAGCCGTTAATCATTCTTTTCTGGGTAAGGGATAGCTTATTTTTCTTCATATTAATCTCCATTCTGCCAATATCAATATGACACTATCTGATTTCATAACTCTTCGCCGGTATTGTCACGCCGTCCACCGTCACATCCTCCGGCAGGTAATTAATATAGAATGTGATACCGTTGCTATAGGTAACCTTTTTGATGCCTTTATTCATGATTTCATAGTTAATCATGGTCTCTCCGGATACTCTTTTAAGGGCTTCATTTACCTCCATATACATGGTAATGGCTTCCTCTTTCCAGATGTCATACTTTGTCGAGTAATATTGGTGCAGCCCTGTATACTTCATCTCGCTGGCACTTTTTTCAGTGAACAGGTAGTGAGGCGAGGCACCGTATTCTATCAGCCTTAATGTAAGTTCCGAACGGTCCATATCATCATGATAATTAATAATACCTCCGGCATAATCAATGCTGCCGTGAAGAATCATCTGATACAGGGGTATACTTTCATCGATGATAAAATAGCTGTTATCATATAACGGTACATTGATAATGTCCGACGCATAGGGCAGGCTGTATCCGTTCCCTCCGCTTATTAAAAGCTTCTTGCCGGTATTTTTCAGCTTCTTAAACTGACCCTGTACCACTTCCAGCGCTTCTTCCCTGTTGATAATATTGGTTCTTTTATGGTCGGAATGAAGCTCGTCTCCCAGGTCTCTTAAAGATATTCCGCCAATATCAAGCTTATTAATCCCTTTGATAAACCCATCCATATACCGCGGCAAAAATTTGGGTGATACAAGATAATATCCTGTCTCCGGATACCCCAGAGGCGACATCTTTACCAGTGATGCAGGATTGACATTGGCAAAATACGCATAATAGCCCGCTCCGTAATATTTAGACGTTTCATAGTATTCACTGTAACGCTTGCTAATGTAGGACACTTTTTGAAGGGAGGTATCTGCATAGAAGGAACCGCCGTTGTCCTCCACCTTCTTACTTAATTCCTCAAGCTCCGATTTGCCGCCGAGCTTTCTTAAGACCTTAACCTTATCCGTTACATCGTGATAATATCCTCCATTAAACCAGCCCTGGTAATTCACAACCTGATTCTTTATCCCCGCAGACAACAAATCATCAAAGATATATCCGGCTTCCTCAAAGGTAGTGACAGGATTTACGGTCAGATACTGTGCTCCAAGGAAAAATGCCGTTTCCTTCACTCCGCCTATAATGTCATAATAGAAAGGTATATCACCATTACCCTCCTTTCGGGTAAGAACTCCCTCATCCATCAATCTTTGCCTGTAATAATTGGCTATTCCGCTATAGCCGGCATGCTCTTTTGTAAGCAGGGTGTACTTTACACTGAGATTACAATCATAAATATCCTTGACCACGATGGGTAAATCCGCCGAGCTTCCGGTACTTCCGAATATGGAGAGAATATCATATACTCTTAGCATAAAGGATGGATACGCATAATTATAAGAACTGTATCTTCCTCCTATTCCTGCCGTGATATTTGCCAGGGCAGCCCCGTCCTCAATGGTTACCAGAACCGACGAATCCTCCCTGCATATTCCGAACAGCTCCAGTCTTACCTTTTCGGTATATTCTGTCTGAATCAGACTGTCGGCCAAAGGGTCCAGGTTATAGATATACTGGGAATAATCAGCCGCATTAATCTTCCCGTTGTTAAAGTTTATAATTGAGCCTGAGCCGTTGGGAACAACCATATATCCCTTATCTCCCGGTCCTGCGGCACCCATATATCGAAGTAGCTGTATGCGGTATATCACCGCCTGGCCGAACTCCTGTATCTTACCCGTGGGAACCGACACCAGCAGCCCATCCTTTTCAAGACGGTATTCCAGCGGAATAATAAAGGATATAGCCTCTGCCGTCTCAACTCCGGCCAATTCCATCTGTTCGTAATAATCATCCTCTGTAAATCCGGCCTGAACCAGAAAGCCTTCTATCCTTTGGATTGTCTTCTTATTCTTCTGTGCCACTCCATTCAGCTCCAGCAGGCCGGGAAAGGCCTTGCTGTCTATGTAATAACGGCGCAGGGTTGCTGCATCCTGTTCTGAAAGCTTCGATTGCACATCCTCCATCTTTTCAGGAGCAAAATAGATAGGAACGATACCGGTCGTGGCGGTACTATGGTCACCCACATCATAGATATAACGGATTCCGTTTCCTATCTTTTCAGCCTTTACCTGACCTCTTTCCACCGACATGCTGTAGGAATCATATACTCCGGCAGCCCTGCTCTTATTGAAGTAGTTCACGATGAATTGAGATTTTAAGTACCGCTTATTGGTCTCATTTGCAATCGGGTCCTCATCTGCACCTGCAGGATTGGAATATACGATGTTCTGATTCCTCTTATCGTATACGGCAACCTCCGCTGTCTCTGTATTGGTATACAGTTTCAGATAATCATTTTCTGCAACCAGCTCCATGCCCGCAACCATTGGGCTCTTCTCAGGTATGGCAACAAATTCTTCCCCTTCTTCATACGCATAGGAGGACAGATAATCCTTATATTCATCATAGGATAAAAAATGAAGATAGTAGTAAAGCAGCCATACTAATACGCCTAAGGCCGCAAAACCAAGCAGATATCCTCCGATTCTTCCTATTAATTTTTTTCTTTTATTGGGTTTGTTTTTCGTTGATTTCATGCTCCCCCTCGTTTCCGTGCATGCTTTTCGTATATCATCATACTCTGAATACAATTTCTATATAGATGCTGTAAAAGAAGCCATAAATCTTATTTATCAAATCTGTAATCAGCAGGCCTATAAATATAATAATAAATGCCGCCACCAGGGTAAGAAATAAGGTTACCAGGGTTTTTGCCAGAGAGTAATTATGTACCTGCATGATTCCCATCAGCATCATAATGATTCCGTAGGCGATTCCCACCACCAGAATCAGATAGTAGAAGGCTTCCTCTCCGTCGGCAATAAATAAGCTGACGATGGTTGCCAGATTCAGGGCTATAATAAACGGCACCATGGCATAGCCGATTGCGATGGCAATATCCTTTAGTCTGCCCTCCCCCTGCATCAGGCAGGTAATTGACCAATTGCTGATGCAGAGCAGAGCAAACAACAGGAGGACTGCCCCCAGCTCCGTAACACTGTTAACCGTGCGGGGGTCTATTTCATTTACTACAAAGCTTGAAAACAAACGGTTAAGGGAAAAGCTTAATGAAAAAAGAATAACCAAAATAATTGCTATCGGCACACTTCCCTTATCGATATGCCGAATCCAATAGTATCCGTCCACCGGATGGGAAACTGTATGAAATACATATTTCATCTTTTCCTTCGAAAAATACTTATTCATTTAACAGTCCGCCCTCCTTCTCCAATCCCTTCTTCTTCCGGTATATTCTCTTCGCGGTCATGATGACAATCACCAGAATAACGATACCTGTCAAAATAAAGTTCATATTCTCCTTCAAAACCGCATTCCGGTATCTTCTGAATGCGATGGAATAATATTCACTGCTCATGCCCTTTTTCAGGTAATCCATGGCATTGACATAGTCTCCGGATGTAAGATATGCTTTTCCGATACCGACACAGGCCAGCTCGTTATTCTCATCCAGGTTAAGCACCTGCTTCCACAGCTCCACTGCCTCGGTTTCATCACCGTCGTATCGAAGTCCTACTGCCTTGTTAATCAGGCTTCCATACTGTGTCTCTGTGAATTTAAGTATCTCTGCCCGGTTGGCATCCAGTACAATAATCATATTTCCTATATTCTCAATGGCTGCAGGGGTAACAAAGGTTCCTGCCTGCGTTCCCAGTCCGCCGAATATATACAGAAGATTCCCTTCATGGTCATAGGTAAAGATTCTTCCCCTTTTTCTGTCCAGCAGGCTGTACATTCCTTTCTGGCGGTATACAATATCCGTAATCTGTGATGCTCCTGCATATTTACTAAACCCGGATATCCACAAATCTCCTCCGAGATTTTCGTTTTCTCCCTTTTTGATTACATCCTCTCCCCTTGGGTTCAGCCTTCTTATGGCCTGCTCACCGGTTTCATCTATATTCGATGCATATACGAATCCGTTATCATCAATATCAATGCCGGTAAATTCGGTAGGAATAAAAAGCCTCTGATTGGCCCTTTCCTCTTTCGTGGCAATTCTTTTCCAGAATTTTTCCCGCAGGGATATCTGTACCTCAATGGTTCCTATAAATCCTATAAACTGTCCATTATCCTCAAACATCATGACCCCTTCAAACATATTCTGAGCGATACAATAGACTCTGTCTGCATAGTCGACAGACACCTTTAGCGGTGAAAACACATAATTCTCTTCCAGAACCTCAGAAGTCGGATTCTTAATAATCTTGATTAGGTTAAAATCCCTGTCAAGAACCACGATTCGATTATTAAAGGTATCCGCAATATACAGCTCTTCCTTAGCTGATACACATACTCCGTAAGGCGACAGAAAGGTCTCTGTATTTCCGTTATGTTTAAAGTCTTTTATGACCTTCATAACCGTTGTCATATCCTTGTTCAGAATGATAATCCGGTTATTGCCGGTATCCGCAATGACAACCTTACCGTCCGGGGTCTTGCATATATCCTGTGGATTTGAAAATACACCCAGGGACTCCCCTTCATAGGTCAACTGGGTACCTGACACCGAGCCGGCGGGAATATAGGCGGCCGGCGTATAGACGATATCCTCATAAAAGTTATAATTATAGGTGTCATAGGGCAGTTCATTCGCCAGTGCAGCCATGCCATGACCGGATAAATTTATCAGGACCATCAGCAGCAATCCCGTTTGTCTAATCCTTTTTGATAAACCCATCGAACCAGCACCTCTCATTCTTTCATACCTGAAGTCGTCATCGTCTCCATGATATTGCTTTGGCAAATCAGGAAAAATGTTATGGGAACCGCAGCAATAACAAAGGTTACGGCGGCTCCTGCCCCTGCCCTTACCGCACCGCCCTGAACAATTTGCTGCAATGCGAACTGAAGCGGCTTTAATTCTTCGTCCCGAAGGAATACGCCTCCGGTATTGCCCCACATATACTGAAATTGGAAGATGGAAAGGGTAAGCCATGCCGGTTTTACATTCGGCATGATAATCCTCCAAAACACTCTGAATTCTCCTGCTCCGTCAATCTTTGCCGATTCCATCAAGGAATCCGGCAGCTGCTCCATAAACTGCTTCATCAGGTACAGGCCCATTCCAAAGGACCAGGCAGGCAGGATAAGAGCCAGATAATTATTATTAATATTCATCCAGGATATAATCAGATACTGAGGTATCTGGGTTACTGTCCATGAGAACATCATGGACAAAACAACCATACTAAATAATATATTTCTCCCTGGAAACTTATGCTTTGCCAGAGGATAGGCCGCAAGGGATGCCACCAGTACGTGACCCACGATACCTCCCACCGTAATAATAAGGGTGTTGACGATGTAGCGGGAAAATGGAATCCACGAATCATTCATCAGTACGAAAAGGTCTGTGAAATTCTCTAACACAGGATTTCTTACAAAAATCTTCGGCGGATACTGGAACAATTCATCCAGGGGCTTGAGTGCATTATTGATAATCATAACCAAAGGAAGGGCCATGAATATTCCGCATAAAATCATGACGCCAAATAAAAGTCCGTTGCCGGCCTTTGACCGGTTCAGCTTCGTCTCCCTGGCTCTTTGCCAAAACGGCACCCATCTGCGGTTGGAATAATCAACAATTACTTTTCTCTTCATTATTCACCAACCCTCCTTAGCATCTTTTGCACCAGCTTATTGGTTCCTACCATAAGAAGGAATAGAATCGTCGCAATCGCGGAGGCATAACCCATTTCAAATCTTGTGGAACCATAGTCCAGAAGGTGGGTAACGATGGTAGCCCCAGCGTAATTGACCGAGGGGTTCCCCGCAAGATTGATGGAAATATCCGCTACGGCAAAGGACTGGGTAATCTGCATAACCGCACCGAACATCAGCTGGGGCTTCATGGCGGGCAGCGTAACAAACCACAACTCCTGCCAGCGGTTCTTTACTCCGTCGATGGCCGCCGCCTCATACAGGCTGTTATCCACTGTCTGAAGCCCTGCTATAAAGGCCAGGAATCCAGTACCAAGACTTAGCCATAGCTGTACCACAACCAGTACCGGCAAAATGTATTTTGCCGTCTTCATCCACAGAATCGCTTCATTTATAAATTCATATTTTAGTAAAAGTCCGTTCAGATAACCATAGCGGTCGCCGGTCAGAATCAGGTTCCAGACCACATAGGCATTGCCGCATATGCTGGGTGCATAGAATATCAGGGTTAAAAACGCCCTTAGCTTTCCTTTGAATTCGTTGATTATCCACGCAAACAGAAGGCACAGCATATAGCTGATTGGCCCTGTTACAACTGCAAACAGCAAAGTATTCTTAAGGGAGACCATGAATATATCATCTTCCAAAAGTAGCTTGATATAGTTTTTCCACCCCACAAATTCCGGCATTTCAAGTACATTAAAGTCTGTAAAGCTAAAGATTACGGACATCGCAACCGGCAGTACCGTAAACAAAAAGAACAGGATGAAATACGGTGCCAGCATGATATAGGATACTCTGTTTTTATATATCTGGTATCTGAGAGTGCCCTGCTTATTCGCAGTATGTATGGCTTCCTCCGATATCTTCTTTCTCTTCGCTGCCATTATAACCTCCATCTGGTATTTTTCAACCTATCCCCATCATCTGCCCTCTTTATCTAAGCCCAGCTCATCCATCTTATGGGCAATTTCCGCATTAATGTAGATTACCTTTTCCATCAGCTCTTCTCTTGGTGTGGCTGTATCGGTATCGGTGGTAACGGTATAAAAAGCATTGTTAACATTACGCCAGGAATAATAGCCTCCCGGAATCTGCACAATTCCCTTTACCTGTGAATACTGGGTCATCAGCGCTTCCAAATCATCCACCGGCCATGCCAGGTTCTCCAAGGCCTCTAGATTGGCTGTTGCCACCCTGGCACTGGAACCCATTAAACTTTCCATCTCACGGCCGAACATCGTCTGTGTCTCAGCAGAGGTCCACCATTTTAAGAATTCCCAGCTTTCCTGAGGGTACCTGGTATCTGCCATGATAAGGTCCGCCAGGCCGATGCTTCCAGTCGTATGGTTTATACTGCCGTCCTCCTGCAAAATCCCCGGAACCACATCAAAGTCCCAAAGTCCCTGAATATCCGGAGCCGAAACCTGAAGGTTATTATAGAATGTATAGTCGGCTATGATGATTGGACATTCCCCGGTTCTAAAGCGCTCTTCCACGCTCGTTTCCTTATCTATCTTATAATCCGTATAGAATTCACAATATTCCTTGAACGTATTGATGGCTATCTCGGAATCCAGTGCCGAAGCAGTGCCCTCCTCGTTATAATAGGAGCCGCCCATCTGGTATAGAAGCATGGCAAATATCTGCTCTCCGGGCAGCATGCCAAAGTCCATCTGATTCTTTGACAGAACTGTCATGGCTACCTTTACCTCATCCCAGGTTTTCGGTAATTTCATTCCTATCTCCGCCAGTATATCCATCCTGTAGAACATCATCAGGAAGGTCTGGGTATCCGGCAGCGCATAGACGGCATCTTTATATGTAAAGGGTACCAGCGCACTTTCAGAAAATCTTGCTGCCACCTCCGGATAGTCTTTAAACTGTGTTAAATCCAAAACCGCATTACGGATACCGTAATTAACAGGGGTGTCATTTGCCGAGCTGACCATTGCGGCGGCAACCTGCGCATTCGCTACCTGGGTAGGTCCAACCTGTATTGCCACATCCGGACCTTCTCCCGCCAGGGTTGCCCTAAGCAGGCTGCCCATATCTACCAGCTGGACATTCACGTTAATATTCTTTTCCCCTGTAAAGGTATCATCAATTAAGGATTTGATAACATTGGCCTGGTCCCTTCCTGTTCCAATCCAAAGGGTCAGTGTAACATTCTCAGAGTCCTCCGCTGCTATGTTGCCAATCATGTTATAGTTTATAAGGAAGGAATAAATCAGCCTTTTAATTTCATAGACAATTTTTGACCAAAATGAAGTATTCTCATATTCTACCCTGACATCAGGGGAATACACATTGATTCTGTCAAGGGCCAGGGGCTGCTGTATAACCTGTGTAATCCAGTTGCCGCAGGCACGGACGTTAATCTTATAGGAGGTAATTACCTTGATAAAATCCTCCTGGTCCTTAATCAGCTGGGTAAGCTGGTCTCTCATCGTCCTGAGTACCGTTTCCTTATCCGAATTTTTACCCGCAACCTCCCTGAGCCTGGTAATCACATCCGCCAGCTGGTCCCTTACATCGGTAAGCTCCGCCTCCAGACCGGGCAGGGTTGCTTCTATCTGATAGTCCCTGTATTTATCAGGCTTAACGCCTGTGATACGAATAACCTTGCGGTAGATATTATTTAATTTTGTAACTGCATCCTGTACCTCTCTGACAATGTCGGAAAACTCTCCGAGAACAACCTCCATGCGGATGGTATGGGCACCCTTTTCAAGGAAGAAGTAATAGGGGCTGCCCCCATCATCTGAAAGTACAATATTCTTCCACTGGGCATCATATCTAAACTCATAATCCGACATCTCTTCAAAGGGAACTTCCCCATCTATCGTGATTTTTCTGGATACATTGATTCCCCGAAGATAGCTTTGCTTCGCATGCATTGAGATGTTGTAGTACCCTGTTTCGGGCACGTCAAAATCCCATTGAATCCATTGCCCGGCATTGCGCCAGGAATTGTCTCCAATGGTGTTGTTAAGAAGTATTTTGGGACTTGACGGATAGACCGCCGGTGAGGATTGGTCCTGCCTGGGATACAGCATCTGCGAGGAGGTTAAGGAGGCATTCTCAGCCTCTATCCGGATAAAGTGTCCCGAAGTCTCCTGTGCGCCTTCCATATCCCACATGGACTTAGCCGAGGTATAGCCGGGGACTTCCTCCGCATTCTTTAAGCTCAGGTTATGTATAAGCATCGGCTCTCGTAAGGAAAGCATGGAAATCGTATGCTTCCCCTTAGAAAGATAAATTGCCAAAGGGCTCGAGATATATCCATTGCTGTCATAGCAATAAGAGGATATCCATTCAGGCACCTCCATGCTGCTTGGTTTTAAATCATTCCCCTGATTATCCTTTCTCCACTTAACCACTTCAATGCTGTTATCATCCACATAGGATTCATCTGCTTCGGATTTCCACAGCCGGTAGAACTCAACCAAAGCCATCTCATTATAAGGCAGCTCTCCGTCTACAAAGAAGCTTCGTTGAATGTCCGAGCTTTTTCCCTCGACAGGATAATATGTTAAGAACGGATAATAAAAACCGCTCTCCAAAACCTCGACATCAAACTCAATCAGTGCATTGTCTCCCGTTAATACACTGTCTCCTGCCGAGCCTCCATAATCCTCATAAATCTTAGGACTGACTTCTATGCCGTCCTCTTCATACCTGACATAATTTGCGGCAGGAATTACAATCTCCGTATCCGGATAAATCTCCTCATGGGATGCTATGTACTCTTTATAATCAACAATCGTATCATTGATTGAATAGGTTCTTACGATTTCTTCGAACTCCTCATGCGGCACTTTTGCCGCAGCCTGCGTCCGAGAAGTATTCACCCGAATAGAAGCAACCACTATCGTTGCTATCAAAATAAATGCTATGCTTCTTTTCAGGCATTGCTTCATCAACATATTATAACCCCCTTAAACTTCAAAACAGTATTTGGCTATTTATTCTCCCATCGCATAGGCGGTAATATCCGGCAAGTCCTCCAATGTCAGGACTTTTTCGTGGGAATAAGCCTTTATTAACATCTCTGCCTCTGTATACTGTTCACTAAGTGTATGAATTCCTATATCTTTCGCAACGAATTCACCACCCCAGGTGCACCAGCTCCCCCACATGGCACCGTCTCTTATGGCTAAATCCGGATCAAATACGCATCCGTTCTCTGTCAAATATGTCAGCTTACGGCCGCTTGTATAATCAAGCGCTTTCAGATAGCGGGCTATCTGAGAGGTATATACCCGCTCCCCTGGGTAAATATCTTCCCCGATAATATCCACATACTCATCTCCCGGATACCAGTCCTTGTCCTGTCCGTTCCATACCCATATCAGATTGTTAAGCTGATATTCATTCGTAAGCCGTTCATATAGCAGAATATAAAGCTCTTTATATGCTTCCGGCCCTGATGCTCCCCACCAGAACCATTTACCGCTTGCTTCATGTAAAGGCCGCCACAGTATCGGCACCCCCGCCTCCTGCAGCTTAAGAAGCTCTGCGGCAATCGCGTCAATGTCTTTCATAAGAAGGGCATAGCCTTCCTCATCCTGACCGTTCATAATCTTTGAAAGATTGATATTGGTGGCATCCGTATAAAATCCCCGGTACCATTCCTTCGTCAGGTATTTGCCCGGAGCATTCCAGTGCCAGCAGAAGGTTACAATTCCTCCGCTCTCCCAAAAATCAATTGCCAGCTCCGTCTGACTTCCCCTGCTGCCATTTTCTACTCTTGAAGGAGTATATTCTATAAAATCCAGACCAAGTACAGCCGGAGTCTTTCCGGTCGTCTTCTTGATTACTACGAATTCCTTGCCATACTGGCCTGTGTCACAATATTGTCCTGAAAGAAAATATTCATCATAGATATCACATAGATAGCACATCAGCCTCTTCGTATTATCCGCAGCATTCTTATTCACGAGAACAGGTTCTATATTATATTTTTCAGGATTAATCTTTTTGGCGGTATATACCTCTACGCTGTCCAGCAATATCCATCCCCAGTAGCTTTTTACAGTAACCTCATGCTCTCCGGCAGTTAAATACACATGCTCCAGCACTGAGTCCGAGAACTTATTCTTGTCCGCGGCAATAATTCCGATATTCTCTTTGTCCACATAAACATAGTTTTCTTTGTAGCCCCCTGCGGAGGCACTTATAAAATTCAGGTCATACATGCCATCCTGCTCCACGGCTATCCTCACCGTGCAGGTGTCTTCATCATTCTCAAAGCCCTGGACATAACCCGTTCCCTTGTAGCCTTTCACACCGGACGAGGCTTCTACATTGCCGGTAAAGGCACCATGTTCCGCTTCCACACGATATACAAATTCCTGTTCACTATCAAGGTACACGGGAATAATCTCCTTCCCGGCATCATCTTCGCCGGGATTATCCCTATGATTCTCATCTGCATCTTCATAAGCTGTCCTTTTGTCAGATTCTTCCGATGTTAAAGCACATCCTGCCAGTCCGACTGTCATAAACAAAGACCATATTAAAAGCAGCCGTCTTCTATGTTTCATCTTTCCTCCGGTAAACGCATTGTATTTGTATTTATCATGGTTTTTTTGTTGCTAATATGCATTTTGCAATACTTATGCACGATACTGCACTATATTTTTATCATTTAAAGCCTATTATGCATAAATTATAGCACATTAATATGAATTCGTCACCCTTTATATGAAAATTTAGTTACTAAATTAATACCGCCTCTATTTATTAAAACATAACATCCTAATTGCTTCTATTTGCATCTTTTTATATATACTTCACAATTGATATATACTTAAATCCACACTTTTTTCATATTACTATTATATACTTCCTTTATCCGGTAATACATGGCATATGTTCGTCAGTTTTTGTATTATCCATACAGTCCGCTTTTGTCCATTTATCTGTGCATATATCTTTGCAATTGTATGCATAATCTTGCAAAAAAGGTATTGTAAAAGGCCATTGCATTTTTGCAACAGCCTTTTCAGCAAAAAATATTTATTCAGTAACTACAATCTCATATAGCCATATCCGTTAACAATAGCATCCAGCTTTTGCCCCGACTGGCAAAGAGGGCATTGACCGGTATCAAAGCTTTGGTAATCCGGCAAATCCTTTTTTCTGAATATTGTATTAATTTCCACTCCCTCTACCTGGTCTACCGCAGAAAAGATTGCACTGATTCCATTGACGGCTCCTCCGTAGTATCGGATACATTCCAGGCTCTTCCTTACAGTGTCTCCTGTTGTCACAGATGCTACCAGAAGAAGAATCTTCTTATTAAATACGGCCCCCTGATTGCAGTCCCTGAATATCATCTGCCCGTTGGTATTGTATTCGGGAGAGATAATATACATGGTCTGATGGGCATTCATCGAGCGAATTCCCGCAGCCGTAAGCTCCTGAGCCAGAAAGCCGCCGATAACATCACAATTATCCAGACAGACGATGGTGTCAATAACCACATTGTTCACATACTGCATTGCCATAACACGGGCAGTCTCCGCCGCTTCGCTCATCCGTGTCTTTGCCGAAGTTAAATCAATATAAAGGTTGATATGGGAATTTGATGTTGCAAAATGCCCCGGAATCACCTTTAGACTTATCTTCTTACTTGTCGGTGCATGAATTTTAATTGACCTGCTTTCCATTACATAACCTCCCTCATTGAATATGGATTAAAGGTGACAGCAATTAAATATTTCTATTTCACAGAAATATTCTCACTTGGTATGTTATTATTTTATCTTGGTCAGGGTATGCGGTCCGGAAATAAACTGTCCATTCAAGTAATATGCGATATACAAAGCAAGCAGAATAAGAAGTCTGATTCTTAATTTGAGATTTGATAGTAAGTATATCCTTATTATAACCCACAATATGGATAAGCACAATATAAAACCGGCCGCGATTACATATGGATTTCTATATATCTTCGAAATTACAACTCTATTATATGGTTGGCAACGGCTTCTCCAAACCACTCATCATGCTCCACAAAAATCATTGTCGGCTTGTATTGTTCAATTGCCTGTTCTAACTGCCTGCGAAAATAAATATCCATATAATTTAGCGGCTCATCAAGAAACAGGATGTGATTCGGCATGGATAATGCCCTTGCCATCTCCAGTTTCTTCACCTCCCCGTTGCTATACGTGCCGATGGGGCGGTTCAGAAAATCTTTTGGCAAATCAAAGCTTAAACATAACTCATACCAATAGGAATGACTTCCTTCAAAATAGTCTGCGGCATAACCCTCCTTAATAAAGGGCTCCTGATATGAGAATCCTATATTCAGTCCGGGGGCATGATATATATTCCCCGCCATAATATCCCCGTATATATCCTCCTGTCTTTCATTAAGACTGCGCTTTTTGCTTAATAGCTTAAGAAGAGTACTCTTTCCTTTCCCATTCTCACCCCGAAGCCAGATACTATCTCCGGTTCTGACGGTTATGCTAAAATCATCAAGTATAACCTTGCTGCCGTATCCAAACCGCAGATGGTCGGCAATCAACAGCCATTCGGAGGATATATCCTCACTTTGATTAAGCTTCAATTTCTTTTCCTTTTCAAAGTTTTTTAATAGCTGCTTCTTCTCATCTATATTATCCTGTATTCTTTTTTCTGAATTCTTTGCCTGGCGCATATATGCCTGGCTGCCATTGGTTCTGAAATGCCCTGCAAAAGGACTCTTCTGCTTATTTGCCGCCGTTGCCCATATTCTATTGGTCTTAGACCTGTGCTCCAGAGATAGGATTTCTCTCTCCAATTTTTCCTTTGTCCTAAATTCATACTGCTCTGTTAATTCCTTATTCTTAAGCCATGTTGAGAAATTTCCCTTTTCTATCTCAATCGACTTCTTATTAATTGCCAGAATGTGGTCACATACCGTATCAAGGAACCGCCTGTCATGGGATACAACGATAAAGCCTCTTTTTCCTTTCAGGTAGTTCCCGATGATGCTCTTTCCTTCAATATCAAGATGATTGGTCGGTTCATCCAGCAATATGAATACATTGGGCTTTAGAAACAATGTAATCAGATTAACCTTTGTCTTTTCTCCCCCTGACAGGGTATGATAATTACGCTCTAAAAGGGATTCCGAAAGATTCATCAGGTTCATTTCCCTGCGTATCCTGCTCTCCATCCCAAAACCATCCAGGTCAATATATCTTTGCAGGCAATCCATATCCTCCAGCCTATCCTCCAGCGTTCTAAGCCCTCCTATATTTTCTTTTATAACGTCCATTGTTTTATCATAGGCCAGATTCATCGGATACGGAAAGAATTCTGTATGAATGGATTTTGTAATCTTTCCTCTATCGGGCAGAAGCTCTCCATGGAGTAATCTTAATAACGTAGTTTTGCCTCTGCCGTTCCTCCCGACAAGGCCTAACTTCCAGTTACTATCCAGATTAAGATTCACATTCTCAAAAATTGATTCAAAGTATTCTTTATAATAAAAGCTCATATTCTCTATAATTATTTGCGCCATAATCGCACTTCCTCTCTTTGCCATCGGTTTTTGCCATCGGTTTATACATCTACCTTTCGCCCGACAGGAATGCGACTGATACTGCGTCGCATTACCTGCCTGTTTTGTCTATAAAAATAATCATCCTAATCCCTCACTTTCTGATTTAGCAGAAGGAGTTTCGCTTGCGAAACTCTGTAAGCTTGCACAGCAAGCTTTGCCTAGCGCAGTCGGCATAGCTGACAAAATTCATAAAGCGCGAGTGCGCATCCTGCGGAGCATTTTTATGTAATAGGATGCCATATCCTATTACATAAAAATAAGAGCTCCCGCAATAAATGAGCATAAAAAATCCCTTTCACAAAATGACAGAACACAACAAACAACCAAGATAACAAGTAACTTATCCCTCTTTGCCATATTCCGTATTCATCTCATGAAAAGAATTATTTAATAATAATCATCTATTGCGAAACCTCTTATTCTATATTTTATATATTCTATTCGTACATTAACATATTGCCAAAATTACGTCAAGGTAATTTTCAGCGGACAGAAGACCCGAAAGGCATCAATGCCAGCTTGGCAATCTTAAAATGCTGCAATCCAAATGGTATCCCTATAATGGTTATACAAAATAACACACCGAACACCGCTGATTCAATCGCCAGAGGTATGCCTGTTATAATCAGCCAGATGATATTCAGAATCAGGGAGCCGGCCCCTCCGCCATATACAACTTCCTTTCCGAAGGGAAAGAAGCATAATCCTGCAAATTTAAAACACTGCATTCCAACCGGTATACCGATGATGGTTATACACCACAAACATCCTGCAAGAATCCAGCTTAATCCGCTTATGAATCCGCCGAATACAAACCAAATAATATTACCCAGGCAACCCATCGTAATCCTCCTTATATGATTTTAACTTTCTTATCGTATCGCACATCTTATATTTCTTTATCCCCTTATTCCTCTTCCTCAAACTCCAGATATGCCTTGTATATTCTATCCTTATTTGCAATAAAAAGTTCCACTATATCCGGGTCAAAATGCTTTCCTTTTCCCTCTTCAATTATACTTATGGATTCATCAAATAAGAACGCATCTTTATAAGGCCTGCGGCTTACCAATGCATCAAATACATCGGCAACTGCTACGATTCTTGCACTCAGAGGTATCTCCAATCCTTTTTTACCATAAGGATACCCGGACCCATCCCATTTTTCATGATGTCCTTCCGCAATCTCTATTCCTAATCCGAACAGGCCATGACCCTGCCTTTTTATATTCTGCTCTGCACATCTTAGCACCTCCGCACCATATTGGGCGTGTTTTTTCATTTCCTCATATTCTTCTTTCGTAAGCTTATCCGGTTTTTGAAGAATGCTGTCCGGAATGCCTACCTTACCGATATCATGGAGCGGGCTGTATCTCTCAAGATTGACGATATATTCCCAGGTGAGCTCATCTTCATACATATGATTCTCATGAAGTATCTCTGCTATTATCCGTGAATATGTCTTAATTCTGTCAAGATGCCTTCCTGTGTCCAAATCCCTGGCCTCTGCCAGCTTGGCAAGAGCCATGATACTGCTGTATATAATATTGTCGATATATGTATTCTGATGAAAGCTAATCGCTATACTGTTTGCAAGCGTCTGCAAAAAGTTCAGATGTCCTTCATGGTATACATTCTTATGCATACTGGAGAAAAAGATGATACCCATCGGTTCACCATATATTTTTAACGGCAGGGTAATCGAAGCCCGAATCCCCGCCTCAAGAATGATTCGGTTATAGGCCTTTAGAGGCTTGTCCGAAGTATATTTCTCAAGGTCATTAATGATTCTTGAATCCCCTGTCTGTATCAGCTCCTCGAGACTGGTTTCTTCTATGTCAAACGATAACCCCATCAGATTATTCGGCAGTCCTTCAACCAGACCATCCGATACACCGTAAGAAGCCACCAGCCGGGTCTTGTCACTGTCTAACAAAGCAATTCCTATATAGTTATATGGAATTATTCTTGAAAAGGTTGCATTAATAAAGTCCAAAATTTCTGAAAACGAAAAGTTATTGTTCATATTCTGGATTAATGTAATTAGATTTTCTATCTTAAGAAATATATCTCCGATTTCATTTATCATCGGAGCAACCTTCTTCTTCGTCGGAAAACCGGGATTTACAGGCATCTCACTCAGTCCAATCTCAGACAACCCCTGATAGAGCTGATTAAACGGAAGAATAACAAACTTTAGCAGGTGAAACAACGCAAATATAGTAACCGCACTTAAAAGTACGATTAAAATATGAAGCAGGTTTTCCATCCTTTTTGAGGTTTTAATGGATTCCCTGAGAATTATCTCCTGAAGCTGCTCACTGTGCTCAAGAAGTTCCATATTATGTTCAGCAATATACATTGCCGCCTCTGTCACCTCAGGGTCTATCTCCCGGGCCTCTTCAATAACAATAACCGCGTCCTCAAACCTTTCCCACAGTTCTTCGATATCTTGTATATGGGAAGCCGACTTATCTATAAAGCTGCTGATATTCAGCTTATAGGAATCCCATGTCAGGCTTCCGTTCTGGGTAGCCTCAAGGACTTCTGAAAACGACTGTCTGGAATCCTTAAGCTCATCTCTTATACCATCCATACGGCTGCTGTCTTCACTAAGCTCCCTGCGGTAGCGGTTATTATCCGCTTTGTCGTTTAGCAGGAGCGTATACATTAAGCCGGCATCCTTACTCATTTTCTGCGTATACATTCTCTGCTTTCCATATAGATTTAAAATTATTTTATCCTCATAATCTCTTTTAGCCGCATATCTTTTCAAATAAACAAAGCTTATCAGAATCAGCACAAAAGCGACGAGAATTATTGTTACTATTATTTTTACAGGCTTTAATGTAAGCTTATGATGTTTTTTCAAGTTAACCACCTATGCTGTGTTATTTTAGATGTTGCTATTATCTGTCCCATTTGTCACATAATGAATTGATTTGGCTCGTGAATTTGGCCAAATCCTTATTGGCACCGCCCTTGTTGCGCTGAATAACAACCAGAAGTCTTTTCCCTGCATTAACAAGTCTTTCAAACACTGAATCCGCTTTTCCTTTATCTTCTTTTCTTTCCGCAGGAATCCGCATGCCTTCCACAACGATTTCATTTTTAAGAAGGTCCACTACCGTACCGCTATATGGAGCATATGCTTTATGTCCAAGCTCATCTCTTATATACCCGGTAAACATCTCGCATATTTGGTCATCCCCATGTACCACGAATACCCTTTCGGGCTTACTCTTAAATGCACCCAGCCATCGAAGCAGACCGTCTCTGTCCGCGTGGCCGCTGACTCCTTGCAGACGGCGGATATGGGCCTTGACTGTTATTGTCTCTCCAAAAAGCTTAACCTCCGGTGCACCGTCCAGTATTATTCTGCCCAGGCTTCCCTCTGCCTGATATCCAACAAAAAGAATTGTGCTGTTCTCCCGCCAAAGATTATGCTTAAGATGATGCCGTATCCTTCCCGCATCACACATTCCTGCCGCAGATATAATTATCTTAGGCTCATCGATATAATTGATTGCCTTGGATTCATCTGAGGTTATCGCCGTTGTTAATCCCGGGAATTTTATAGGATTAATACCTGCGTTGATTAGCTCCATTGCTTCCTTATCAAAATATCCGAATATATTCTTCTCATAAATATGGGTAGCCTCAATCGCCATCGGGCTATCCACATAGACCTTAAAATTGTCATGCCCTTTTACCAGTCTGTCCTCTTTTATTTTTCGGATATAATACAGCAAAACCTGAGTCCTTCCTATCGCAAAAGACGGTATAACCAGGTTTCCGCCCCGGTCGAAGGTCTCCTGTATAACCTGTGTTAATTCACTGACATAATCAGGAGGAGTATCATGATTCCTGTCACCATAAGTGGATTCCATCACAACATAATCTGCCTCTTCGATATACTGGGGATTATTAATAAGGGGCTGATTGATATTGCCTATATCGCCGGAAAATACTATTTTCTTCGTTACCCCTTCCTCTGTAATCCATATCTCAATACTGGCAGAGCCCAGGAGATGCCCAACATCCGTAAAGCGCATCTCTATTCCGTCATACAATACATATCTTTCATTATATCCATGGGATACAAACATGCGGATAGTCCCCAGTGCATCCTCCATATTATAGATTGGTATATAATCTTTTCCACCGGAGCGTTTTCCCTTTCTGTTTCGCCACTCCGCTTCTGCCATCTGTATATGGGCACTGTCACGAAGCATAATATCGCAAAGAGCACTGGTTGCACCTGTTGCATGAATCGCCCCCCTAAAGCCCTGGCTATAGAGCATGGGCAATCTGCCGGAATGGTCGATATGGGCATGGGTCAGTAATACTGCATCTACCGAAGCCGCAGGTATCGGCAGCTCCTGATTTTCAAACGCATCCCTTCCCTGCTCCATACCGCAGTCGATAAGAATATTCTTTCCACATGCCTCCAGATAAAAGCAGCTTCCTGTTACCTCATGAGTAGCTCCTAAGAATGTTAACCGCATTCAATTACCTCCTTCGTGCTATAATAATTTGTAATTTTATTTTAACTGCCTTCTTAGTTTCTTTACCTTTTCCTTCGTTTCCTTATCTACCCTGAATGATTCTATAATTTTTTGTATTCCCTTATTATGTGTAAAATCATCCAGCTCGTTTTCCTTCATATATTCCAAAGTAATATCAGGAAGAGCAACAAAGTATATGGATACCGCCCATGCAATTGCCATCTTTACATAGTACCCCTCATGCTTTATCCTGTCAAAATGAGAGAATACACCAGGAGCATAGGTAGAATCCACATAATAATTAAGAATCATTACCACCGCAAAACGAATCTCATACTCCCTGTCAGAGTAAAGATAGGTCTGAATAAATTCCCATACTTTTTCTTTATATAATTTTGCAATTTTTAAGCTGTTACAGAAGCTGTCACATACGGACCAGTTATCAATCAAAGGGATAAAATCCTTTACCAGCACCAGCACCTCTTCTATATCAGCCTTGATACAGCCAATCACCATTCCCTGGAGCATAACCTCTTCAAAGGTATCGGCCGTTGCTTCATTCATATATTTTCTATAATCTTCCTTCGCGATAGCTTTTGCCAGCTTTCTCAAATCCGGAAGCCGGACCCCGAGGATATTCTCCTTCCCCGGTATCAGCGACGAAGAGAATCTTCTGTATTCCTCATCGGCAAGCTTATTTAGTTGCTCCCTGATTGATATCCCCATTGTCAATAACCATCCCTCTCCTCTGTGTGAATTCATTCACACTTTGCCTGCAAACTTTGGGTCATAGATGTAATTAATACAATGTAAGCTGCTCCAGCTTCTTTCTATCTTTTAAATGAATTGTTCCCCTGTTAAGAGACACCATTCCTTCGTTTTGAAAATATTTTAGCATCCGGGTCACAACCTCTCTTGCCGAGCCCAGATGATTTGCAATCTTCTCATGGGTAATGTCTATCCTATCCGTTTCCTCTATATTCGACTGCTCAAGTAAAAATATTGCCAGTCTTTTATCCAATGTCATAAACAAGGCCTGCTCCATAATCCACATAACCTCTGAAAAGCGGGACGCCATAAGTTCGTTTGTAAAAGCCTGAATTGCCAGGGATGTTCTGGAAAGCTTATCAAATACAGGTGTAGGGATAAGATAAGCTACTGTCCCCTTCTCTGCCTCAATAAATATATCAAAGCTGATATTCTTCATAAGACAGGAGGCAGAAAAAATACATATATCTCTTTCAAACAAACGATAAAGCGTTATCTCCTTACCATTTTCGGAAACAATATAGGCTCGTACCTGTCCGCTTTCAATAAGAAAAAGACCGGAGCAATTCTCTGAGCCGCTGTGCATCGCTTCTCCCTGGTTGAATTTTTTCTTTATTATCGATTGGCTTAGTAAGGTCTGCTGTTCTTCTGTAAGGTCCTTCCAAAACTTTAAGGTTTCCTGATAATATGAATTCTTTACATCCATGACATAACCCTCCCAAATATAGGATAAACTTTCGCAGCCAATAACGGAAGGTTTAACCTCCTCTACACATTATACTTTACATTACCATTAAAATCCACAGAAATACGCAAAAAAGGACAACCCTCAAATATACCTGTGTATATGGGTATATTTGAGGACCGTCCTTTTCGTCATGTATATTTACTTTGTTATCTCTTTTTTCCATAGACCATGAAGATTGCAGTACTCATAAACAGCGATTACTTCATCGTCATCTAACGCAAATACGGCTTTTGGTTCTTCTCCCGGCTTTAGGTCCCTTCTTTGACCGCCATTCTTGGTATGGAGATAAATCCACATAATATAGTGCTTTTCTTCCATGGGATGAAGGACCTCTCCGACATCAACCTGAACAATATTTCCGACTACAGATACGCTGGGTACATGCTTTTCCTTTGCTGCATCAACTGTATTTGCAACAATTTCCTCCATCTCTTCTCCACAGCATACAACCGGTACTCCTGCATCGTAGAGCTTTTCAATGATATTTCCACAATGCCTGCATCTAAAAAACTTTGGTTCCTTATGCAAATCCTTCTCTCCTTTCTGTAAAGTCCCCCTAAAGGTTTATCAATATTTAATCTATCAAATATAGTATAACCTGACAGGATATATCCGTCAATTCATAAGATTTATCTTTCGAACTATACCTGGAGCATTTTTAAAATATCATTTTTTGGCCGTACGCCTACCGCTGTGGCAGAAACCTTGCCTTCCTTCAAAACCATAAGGGTCGGAATGCTCATAACACTAAATTGTGATGCCAGCTCACTTTCTTCATCTACATTGACTTTACCTACCTTAACACCTTCCGTCTCTTTTGCTATTTCCTCTATTGTGGGCGATACCATTCGGCAGGGTCCGCACCAGGATGCCCAGAAATCCAGTAAAACCGGTTCTTTTGAATTTAATACCTCTTCCTCGAAGTTATGTTTTGTTATTTTAATAGAAGCCATGTTATTTCCTCCTTTATTTATTCATATTTATGTACTGAGCTTACTATACCATCATACATCAAAAGCTTCTGTGATGTTATCACATTTTTATATTATTTTATAAATAACAATGAAATATATAACAGGAAACAGGCTGTCAAATTATGTACAATCTATATTCGTTATGTAGATTTAGAGCGAGGGCTTGTCTCTTTTTGTTATATTCTGACGGTACATTAAATATATTTAACTGTAGTATATTTATGAGGTAGAAGAATGCAGACTCCCTTAAATCAGATTCATAGTCCCACCGATGAAGAAAGGCACGAAATGCTGATGGAAGCCTTAGAGCTTGATAACAGACCTGAAGATTATGAATTCATTATTAAATATTTAAGTCCGCCGCCTGACATTACAAATTATGCTAAGCCGGGCGGGCTCAAAGATAAAAAAAAATGTATTATAGGCGGAGGACTTGCCGGTCTGGCTGCAGCCTTTGAGCTTAGAAAGCTGGGTGCCAATATAACAATACTCGAAGCCTCCGATAATCGAATCGGAGGAAGAGTTTATACTTATTATTTTGATACGGAAGGAAACTATTATGGAGAATTCGGGGCTGCAAGAGTTCCCGCATCGCATGAAACGAGCTGGCATTACATCAATATGTTTGGATTAAATATGATATCATTGGCAAACACTAACAATAACAACTTCCTGTATGTCCACAATACCCGGCTGCGTGTCACCGATTCAATAGAGAAATATCTGTATCCCTTATATCCATTGACCCCGCAGGAAAAGGCCACCTCTTGGATTGATTTAAGCCATTACGCCATAAATTATTCCTTTCTGGCATTGCCTCCGGAAATTCGTTCTGAACTTATCCGCATCCTGCCCTTTTACTCGTCTGACATTCTGACTCTTATGAATATGAGTACACGGCAAAACTTTGAAAAGCTGGGACTGAGTCAAGGATTCATTCAATTAATATCCGGGTTAAGACCTTCTATCGGCAGCTTTCTGCATCATAGCTACGATGAGCTTGCCGGGCTGGAATATACCCTGGATAACAGGCTGACATACACGATGCCGGGTGGCTTTTACTTACTTCCATCTGCATTTTATAATTCATTCTTAACAGAATATCCTGCGGCATATCATTCGATTGACAAAAATCTGCTGGGTCATGTACATATGAAGCTGGGGCACCTTGTTACAGGTATCTATCAATCCAATTATCAGAATAAAATCGTTATCAAATATAAAAACAAGACGGATACTACCGAAGGTGCAGAGATTTTTGACTACTGTATCTGCGCGATACCCTTCTCTTCTCTTAGAGCTGTTGAAATAAAGCCCCGCTTAAGCGACACAAAGATGCAGGCCATTATGGAGCTTAATTATGCCGATGCCCAAAAGACTTTATTTTTATGTAACCGCAGATTCTGGGAAAGAAATACCGATTACGGAAGAATAATAGGCGGAACGTCACTCACGGACCTTCCTATACAAACAATTATCTATCCTATCCTACGTAACGAAAACTTATATAATTGGAACAGCTTATCGGATGAACCTGGCGTATTAACGGCTTCCTATAGCTTAGGTCAGGATGCCGCAAGAGTAGCCGGCAGACAAGAGCCAAACTCCTATCTTTTAATAAAAAGATGCGTTGAAGAGGTTCATGGACTTCCGAGAGGTTTTCTAAATACACTGGTGGAGGAAAATCATACTGTACATTGGGATAACGAAAGCTATTTTACAGGTGCCTTTGCCAATTGCCTTCCCAGTCAGAAACCTCTTTTTTTATATGATATGCAAAGACCTGAATACAATAATCGTTTATTCTTTGCCGGGGAACATGTTTCTTCAAAACACGGATGGATGCAGGGTTCGCTGTATAGCGGTAAAGCTGCGGCCAATGCACTCGCTGAAAGTGTCACAACCTCTAATAATTATGGATACAAAACTTAATCTTACCGTTTAAATGCATCCAGATTGATAAAGTGTACCGTGCTGAAAAGCTCAAAAAGGCCGGTTGAGAGAATTCGTCCAATGTGATATTGATATCATTGGTTCCGACTCGTTTATTGCGAAATAGAACTCTACTAATTGTAAAACTAGTGTCGCATTTTTGATTCTGAAAAATGTTGTAGGTGGAACTATCGAGATGCCTGGTGATATCATATGGATGGAAGTTTAAGAAAGTGGTGAAGCCAATGGTAAAATAGTTAAATGATTCTCTAAATACTCTACACATATTATATGACAAAATTATATATTAAAAGGAGGTTCCAAAATGTGTACAAGTTTTGCAGTATACAGGCAAGAAAAAGCTATTTATGGTATGAATTTCGATGCTGATGATATTGATTTAAAACTAAAAGTCAATAGTTATAATGATATGAACTTATTTTACTTTTCAGGCTTAATAGATAACAAATACAGGGATATCGCTGGTTTTAATAGTGAGGGTCTTTTTATCTGTACTCAAGCAGTAGAGTATAGTCTAGGTTTTAAATCAAGTTGTGACGAAAATGATTGGTTTGCTTTTGATATTTTTGATGAGGCGCTAAAGAAAACAAGAAAAACATCTGAATTTTTTGAAATTCTTAATAAAAGAGTAATCTCGTATCCTAGAAACCCATTATTCCCAGATTTAGGGCTACATACTATTATTGCTGATAAAACTGGTGATGCATTTATTCTGGAAGAAGGAATAGATACAAATATAATAAGTAAAATTAATAATGATTTTATTATTATGACTAATTTCCCAAATGGAGATTTCCAGGAAACAAATTATGATAAAATATATGGATGCGGTACTGATAGATATATTTGTGCTCATGAATATATCTGTAATAATATTCATAGCTTTGGAATAAATGAAGCTTTTGAAGTTTTAAGTAAAACTAGTCGGGAGGATACTCTGTGTTCAATAGTATATGAACCATTAAAAAATGAAATTTATATTCGTTTTAAAAGAGATTTAAGCAAAAAATGGAGAATTTCTATTATTGAAAAAACAGTTCAATCATTGGATGGATTTTTAAGCAATAATAAAATTCAATTAACAAATGGAGAAATACTAGTAAAGGATCTTATTAGCTTGTATAAGTGAAAACCATTTAAATATAACTATAACATTTAAATATAACTATAAGTATGTTAAAAATAGTTTGACGATTGAGATTAAGTTCAAATAAAAATTAGTGGCCATGTGGCTTACATAGTCACTTTTTGTTTGGGTATAATAAGGTTGTATCTTTAATTTAAGGAGGTGATGCCCTATGACTAACAGCAGAAAGCCCAATAGATTAATCCATGAAAAATCTCCTTATCTACTCCAGCATGCCTATAATCCGGTTGATTGGTATCCATGGTGTGATGAAGCCTTTGCAAAAGCGAAAGCAGAAAATAAGCCTGTTTTTTTGTCTATCGGTTACAGCACCTGTCACTGGTGCCATGTGATGTCGGATGAAAGCTTTGAGGATAATGAAGTTGCAGAGCTTCTAAACGAGCACTTTATTAGTATCAAAGTCGATAAGGAGGAGCGTGCGGATATTGATACGGTATATATGACCATCTGCCAGGCAGCCACAGGTCACGGAGGCTGGCCTCTGACTATACTTATGAGTCCGGACGGTAAGCCCTTCTATGCCGCTACCTATCTCCCCAAAAACTCCAGATATGGATTGATAGGCATCGTTGATTTATTAACTCAGATTCATGATGATTGGATGCAGAACCGGGAGAATCTGATAGAAACAGGTAACAAAATTACACAGATTATAAAACAGGAATTTGAGAAAAAATCTGATAAAACAGATGTTACAAAGAATCTTGTTAATCTCGCTGTAACCCAGTTAAAGCAGAGCTTTGACCATGATTATGGCGGTTTTGGAAATGAGCCTAAATTTCCTACACCTCATAATCTGATGTTTCTTTTGGCTTACTCAAGGCATGAAGCAGATGAATCCTCTCTATTCATGGTGGAAAGCACCCTAACGAATATGTATAAGGGCGGGATATATGACCATATCGGTTATGGTTTTTCCAGATATTCTACCGATGCCAAGTGGCTGGTACCTCATTTTGAGAAAATGCTTTATGATAACGCTCTTATGGCAACCGCTTATCTCGAGGCATATCAATATACTAAAAAGCCTTTGTATAAGATAATTGCAACCCAGATTCTTGAATATGTCCGCCGGGAAATGACGGATAACGAGGGAGGCTTTTACTCTGCCCAAGATGCCGATAGTGAGGGCGTTGAAGGAAAATATTATCTCTTTAAGCCGGAGGAAATATATGCTGTTCTTCAAAAGGATGATGCCGGCTTCTTCTGTAATTATTTTGATATCTCTAAGAAAGGGAATTTTGAAGGCTCTTCTATTCCTAACCGGATTCATGCAACCGAGCTAAATCCCGATAATGAAAGAGTTGTGCGGTTATGCAGTCAGATTTACCGATACCGTCAAAACCGCCATACGCTTCACAAGGATGACAAGATTCTTACCTCATGGAATTCGCTTATGATATCTGCCTATGCTAAAGCAGCCATTATACTACAATGCAAGGAATATGCAGATATCGCCGAGCGGGCAGTTGACTTTATAAATACAAAGCTTATCGATAAGGATGGGCAGCTTTATGTAAGATACCGTGAGAAAGAGGCGGCAAATAATGGGCACCTGGATGACTATGCCTTCTTCTGCCATGCCCTTCTCTGCCTATATGATGCAACCTTCGATGTCCGGTATCTCAAACAGGCTGTAGAACTGACAGACACAATGCTGCTGGATTTCTGGGATGATATAGATG
>JAEZXP010000013.1 GCA_023419655.1 Bacillota bacterium
TTCCCGGGAAGATTGGATGTTCCCATCGCAGATCTTGCATGCACTCCCCTGTCTCCGAGAACCTTTACCATTAAATCGGAGAAGCCATCGGCCACTTTTTCCTGCTCATAAAATTCCGGGTCAGAGCTTACCAGTGCAAAAGCCTTTACAATATAATCTACTCTATCTAAATTGCCCAGATATTCATCCATGGCACTTAGTAATATTTCTCCGCAAATGCGGGCAGCCTTATATCCATCCTCTACACTGAGGTCAGCTCCCAGCCTCCCTACATAGAACGGCTCGCCGGTTACTTCATCTTCAGGCCCATGTCCGCCGATAAACAGAAGGTCTTTCCAGCGTCTGAGCACGACGTTCCCCCGGCGTTTTGCAACATGATTTAGAATCTTTTTTTCAATATCAACCATCATTATCTCCTTACTTCCTTATCTGGAAAATAGCTTCCACTTCAACAGGAATGTTTCCGGGAAGACAGCAAGTACCCATGGCGGAACGGGCATGTAATCCACGGTCTCCTAATACCTCCACCATAAGGTCCGAAAATCCGTGCATAACCGCAGGCTGGTCAAAAAAATCGGGACTGCTGGCCACAAGACCCAATACCTTCATAATACCGGATATTCTGTCAAGGTCACCGACATAATCCCTGACGGTAGCAAGCATATTAATGCCGCAAAGACGGGCCGCCTGGTATCCTTCCCCGATTGTAAGGTCGGAACCTAATTTACCGGTATATGCCGGTGTTTTGTCTATATTATTGGGTCCGGTTCCCGAAACAAAAAGCAGGTCCTCGTATTGTCTGACCGCTGCCATTCCCTGACCGCGGCGGTCTTTTTTTTGCAGTACGATTCCTAATTCCTCTAACTTTTTATCCGTCTGGCTCATAATATCTCTCCTTTACATTCTTTTATATGTGAATTGTTTCAAAGATTATTTTCTAAATCAACCCTTAACCGCTCCCATTGTCATACCGCTAATCAGGTATTTCTGAAAGTAAATAAACAGAATAACTACCGGTATTGACACGATAACGGAGGCAGCCATCAGGGGACCCCACATGATGTTACGAACACCGACCATCATGGTAATGGCTACAGGCATCGTTCTTAATGCCGTAGAATGAACCAGTGTCATTGACATCATCAGCTCCTGCCATGATAGGATGAATGCAAATAATCCCATGGCTACGATTGATGGAGCTGCAAGAGGTATGACAATCCGAAATATCGTTGAAAATGGTCCGCAGCCGTCAATCGCCGCTGCTTCTTCCAGCTCAACGGGGAGCCCGTCAAAATACGATCTTAACATCATGGTACAAAAAGGCAGTGCAAAGGTACAATATGCGATGACTAATCCTAATCGGGTATCAAACAGTCCTAACTTAACAAATGTTATATAAATCGTAATAATAATTAAAGGCAAAGGAAACATCTGTGTCAAGATTAAGGAACTCGAAATGACATTTTTACCTCTAAACTTGAACCTTGAAATACCGTAAGCCATGAAGGTTGCAAAAAGTAATGCAACCAGAGTGGTTGACACGGATACTATAACGCTGTTCTTAAAATAAGTGAAAAAATTATATTCTTTTAGTAATGAGATATAATTCGCAAACGTTAAATCCTTTGGCAGAAATGTCGGGTCTGCCGAAAACATTTCTACACTGTCCTTTAATGAGGTTGTCAGCATCCATAGAAAGGGGAAATTAAGAAGCGCGGTGATTGCCGTGATAGCAATATAGATAAAACTCTTATTGATGATGATTTTTCTTTTCTTAGTCAAGGTTCTTAATCCTCCTTTTTATTATAATGGATATACAATATTGCCGGGATGCAGACAATCATCAAACTGATGACACCGATTGCAGCAGCTTTATTCATCTTGAAGAAGCTAAACGAAGTCAGGTATGTATATACCGGAGCAATCATGGAGCTGTTTGCCGGTCCGCCCTTTGTCATGATGAAGATTAAATCAAACTGGTTATATGTCCAGATTGTTTCCAAAAGGATTGTCGTAATACTAATTTTTTTAATTCCCGGTAATGTGATATATCTAAATTCATGGAACATCGAACCGCCGTCAATCTTTACCGCTTCATATAACCCATTATCCACTTGCTGAAGCGTTGCCAATAATACAATTGCAACAAAAGGAACCGCTTTCCAGGCAGAAGTAACCATCACCGCCCACAAAGCTGTCGACTGCGCTCCAAGCCAGTCTATATTTTCTGTAATAAAGCCTAATTTCATTAATATCTGGTTTATAATACCATTCTGGCTGTCATACATCCATTTCCACGTCATCGCTGCTGAAATGCCGGGTACAACCCAGGGAATCAAGATTAAGCTTCTATATATCCCTCTGCCCTTAAAATTCTTATTCAGCAATAAGGCGATTGCAAGACCAATCAGATATTGTGCGGCTACCACAACCACGGTATACAGAATGGAATTCATAATGGACAGTTTAAATATTTTATCTCCAAGCAGCTCTTTATAATACCGTAATCCGGCAAATGATTCAAAATGCATGCTGGCGGCTTTTTGTGTAAAAAAACTTGAAACAACACCCCTTACCAGCGGATAAATCATGATAAGGCTTACTAATAATAATCCCGGTGCTATGAGTATATATGCGTATTTACTTT
The DNA here is from genome assembly GCA_023419655.1 of Bacillota bacterium. Taxonomy (GTDB): domain Bacteria; phylum Bacillota; class Clostridia; order Lachnospirales; family Lachnospiraceae; genus Mobilitalea. The sequence continues at coordinate 2,648 of JAEZXP010000013.1, forward strand.
TACTCGGCAGGGCATTTTTCTTCCTTTTGGGTTTCATTACTCCATCTCCTTGTTTTATGTTATAGTACCCTTCCGGCATATTCTTCAATAAGCCTTCCCTGTTGAAGAGCTAAATGACCATTTACAAATACATAATGGATTCCGTCAGCAGTCCGCCTCGGATTTTCGATGGTTGCATTATCCGTCACTGTATTTGAATCGAATAATAATAAATCTGCATAATAACCTGGCTGCAACCGGCCTCTGTTTTTCAGCTTAAATCTTTTGCAGGGTAATTGTGTCATTCGCTGAATCAGAGTTTCCAAAGGGAAGCTTTCCTCCCTTGCAATACGCAGCAGCTTGGCAAATGCCCCCCATCCTCTTGGATGCGGATAATCTCCGACATGAATGGCATCCGACCCAACCATATAATAAGGCCTTGATAAAAGCTGTATTACATCCTGGTGAAACATTTTCTCCTGCTCCTTTGACAATCCCGGGTCAACATCATGGAAGCTTAATGCCATGTTTTCACTATAAAGCAGTTCTGCAATCATAACTCCCTTGCTTACGCCATGCTCCTTTGCAAGCTCACTGAATATCCTGCCCATATATTCTTTATTATTCCCACAGTAAGATATCATACCGTCAAAACCTGCAAATTCCATATCGATATATTCTGCTATTTTCTTTCTGGAAGCAGGGTCCCTCAGCCTGTCCATGATTGCATCAAAGCCTCCGTCATTCGCCCATGGCGGTATGAACATAGGGGCATACGATGCTCCGTATGGGTAAGGATATAGCTCAAGGGTAATATCCAAACCTTCCATAACGGCCCTGTCAATTTTATCCATGATTTTATCTGTATGACCGATGGTACTTCCGCCTGTACGGTAATGTGAAAAATGCAGCTTTACACCGGAACGTCTTGCTATTTCCAGAGCCTCTTCCACATTATCGAATCGTTCTCCCTGAAAAACCGTCCTTAAATGGGTTACATACACGCCGTCAAATTCCTTTACAGTTTTACAGATTTCAATCAGTTCATCCGTATTGCTGAAAGCTCCGGGAAAATAGCTTAATCCCGTGGAAAATCCCTTGGCTCCCTGCATCATTGCCTCTGCTGCCAGTTGCTGCGCTTTCCTTATTTCATCCGTTCTTAATAAACGGTTTTGAAATCCGGCGGTTTCCAGTCTTAGTGAACTATGAGGTACCAGCCAGGCTACATTAACACTGGTTTTATCCTTAAACCGGTCAAGATATTCTTCCGTTGTATTAAAATCCAGGGGCACATTATCAAACATTCCGTTTAAGCCTTTTAAGTAGCGTGCATAATCCTTTAGATTTTCAGTGGAAAGAGGGGCATAGGATAAGCCATCCTGTCCGATAATCTCCGTAGTAACTCCTTGCGTAATGCTGCTTGGCTGCATTTTGTTATGCAGCAAATACATATCGGAATGGGTATGGGTATCGATAAAACCCGGAGAAGCGCACAGTCCTCTGCCTGATATCTTATGATGGGCAGGAATATCCCTATCCGGGTCATCATAAACTCCTGAAATCCTGTCACCGGTTATCGTCAGGCTCCCTAAAAAGCCGGGTTTTCCCGTTCCATCATATATTTGTACTTGATTAATAATATAATCTACCATCCTATATCTCCTATTGGGCTGCTGCAAAATATCTGAAACTGCGGGGGAAAGGAGGATGCTTTTCGCATATCAGTTATACCGTATATTTTTACAACAGCCCCAAGCCTATACAAATGTATTATCTACTCTAACGATTCAAATGCTTCCGCCATTTGTTTGCAGAAATCTTCCGGAGTAATATCCCCGGCAACCATCGCCTGGACCCCAGGGTTAAAATGCATGGAGCGGAATTCTTCATATTTGCTGTATGCAGGGCGGTTTCTGCCATATTCAGCATCCGCTATAAACGGAGCCAGCATCTCATCCTGAGCATATTCTGAATTGACAAAATCCTTGGTAAAACTGAACACACCACTGGTGATACAATAATCATCATAGTAACCTTTATCATAGAAGAACTGCAGGAACTTACCGGCTGCTTCCTTATTCTGACTTGCCTCTGTAATATGTACCGTGTTCGGATAGCTTAATACGGCATTTCCTCCGGGGCCTGCCCAGCCTCTTGCTGTTGCCCACTTTCCATCCATTTCTGACATACCCTTAAGGTTTGCTATATTCCACATACCGGTTACCATCATCGCAGTATCTCCTGCGGTAAAGGAATTCAGAACGGACTCAGTATCCATCCCTGTTATTTCTTTCGGCATATAGCCTTCCTGTACCAGCTTTACATAAAATTCTGCCGCAGCTAAGCTTTCGGGTGTATCCATTTTGCTGACCCATTTACCGTTCTCATCCCGTTCACATACTTCGCCGCCAGCCTGCCATAGGAAAGGAAGATAATAGTCATCCACTTCAAAGCCGCTGCAGGATACTGTAAACAGATATTTATCAATTGCTTTCATTTTCTTTCCGGCTTCTAATAATTCATCCCAGGTCTCCGGAACCTTGTCAATTCCTGCCTGGTCAAAAAGGTCCTTGCGGTATACAAGACCCCATGTACAGCCATCCCAGGGAAGACCATAGATTGTTCCGTCTGCATCCTTCATGATGTCAAAGCCTGCAGGAATGAACTTATCAATTAAATCCTGTGGCACATAATCTGCAATCGGGGCAAAGGTTCCCATTTCAAGGAATTCCACACACCAGGTACCGCCAAGCATTGTCATATCCGGAGCAGTTCCTGCCATTACCGAATTGTAAAACTGTGAATGCCCGTTGCCCCAGTCAATATAAATAGGTTCTACCTTAATGTTGGGATTGGCATCTTCAAATGCTGCGATTGCATCGTTGATAACCTTATCCTGTGCCGGAACGGTACCGCCGATATACTGGAATTTCAATTTAATCTGTTCATCGGAGCCGGACTTCTTATCCGTGTCCTCTGTCTTGTTCCCGTTTCCCTTGTTTTCATCTTGGTCTTTCTTTTTTGAGGAAGAACACCCTGCAAATAAAGCCATAACCAGGGTACATACCATAATTAAAGATAATATTTTTTTCATAATAACAACCATCCCTTCTTCATAACCTGCAAACTTTGGGCCGCAGGTACAAATTTGCCGTGTGAAAGATTTATCTTTCACACTAACCTTCATCTCCGCTTCAGCGGCATACATAATATTGAGCTAAAAGTACGCTCTTTCACACTACACACCTCGCTTGATTTCTTT
>JAEZXP010000113.1 GCA_023419655.1 Bacillota bacterium
TGTTTATTACCAGATCGTATATAAAAACCATTTCCGGTGAAATTGATGAATCTGCTAAGGTAGACGGATGTACTTTCTTTAGGATATACAGAAGCATTATATTCCCGCTTTTGAAACCATTGATTGCAACTCTGGCAATCTTGGAGTTTAGGTTTGCATGGAATGATTACCTCATGCCCATGGTATTTACCTTATCGAATCCCAAGCGTATGCCCCTGGTTGTAGGTATCATGAATCTGAAGGGCTCGGGAGCCGCGGCGTCTTCATGGAACTTAATGCTTGCAGGTACCTCAATTGCTATTATTCCGATGATTATTGTATACATGATATTCAATCGATACTTTATCGACGGACTTACGGCAGGTGCTGTAAAAGGCTAAAATATCAATAGCATTCATTATGACAACAATTAGTTTTATATATAAATACCTGATGAAAGAAAGGATGAATGATTCATGACAAATCAAGAATTAATCAAGGAGCTTAGGAAGTACAGATGTGCGGATTTATCGGATGCCATGGATGCGTTAGGTCTTGTGGACAAGGGAACGATGGATGAGAAGATGAGACCTTTAAGACCCGGCATTGAATTTAAAGGCTTTGCCCATACGGTTAAGCTTCTGCCCAAGCAGGACAAGGTAAAGGTATGCAGTACTGTTGAGGAGTGGAGAGAAGAGCTTGGCAAGGGCTGCAACGATATCTATAATTTCGTTGATACCGTTACAGAAGAAAATGCCAAGGATATGGTAATTGTTATTGATATGGACGGAATCCGCGGCGGTGTATGGGGCTCTGAGATATCCATGAACATGATGCGCCGTGGAGTAGAAGGCTTTGTCGTTGACGGAGGATGCCGTGATTCCTATGAGACGAACCTGGAAGATGCACCGGTATTCTGCACCAGAAGAACCTTTACCCATGCATATGGCCGTGTACAGAGAGGCACAATCGGTGAGCCAATCAACTGTGCCGGTGTAACGGTAAAGCCCGGAGATGTTATCTGTGCGGATGATGACGGCGTACTGGTAATACCCAGAGAGGTCGCAGAGGATGTAATTAAGTTCGCAAAGATGCAGCTTGAGGATGACATTAAGACAAGGTCTGAGCATTATAAGGAACTGGGTTACGCACCGGATGCAACGCTTGAGAGATTGAATGATTAAGTGATTATGATTAATCTTTGCAACTGATAGATATATCTTATTAAAGCAGTCGAATGGGTGGAGTTTCACCTATTGAGATTGCTTTAAAAAAATAAAATAGAATGTTGCAACAAAAGAGAATGAACGGTATGATATCTATTAGGATATTATCTTGCGTTAACCGACAAATCTGCCTAACGATAATATTACGAAAAACATAGAAGCAGGAGAAACATATGGCACTATCAGACATACTTATTCAGCAAATTTTTATTATATTCATTATAATTATTATTGGTGTAATATGCTACAAGACCAAATTAATCGATGATAATACCAACAGCAAATTATCGAATATCCTATTGATGCTTGTTAATCCCATATTGATTTTTGTATCCTATCAAAGAGATTTCAGCACGGACTTGCTGGAGGGATTGCTTATTTCATTGCTGCTATCAATCGTAGCTCATATTATTGGTATCATTATATCCTATATAGTAATAAGGAGAAAAAAGCAAAAAATAATTATAGTGGATGGTATCCGGATTAAGAAATATGTAGATAATGAAGATGTAGAGGTGGAGCGTCTGTCAAGCATCTATGCAAATGTTGGTTTTATGGGAATACCGCTGGTGAATGGTATATTTGGAAGTGTTGGCGTATTCTATGTTACTGCGGCGATAACGATTTTTAATATATTTGCATGGACCCATGGCATTTTTATGATGTCAGGCAGCAAGGATTTGAAATTCAAGGATATATTAAAAAAGTTGATGTCCCCGACAATTATTGCAATTATAATAGGTATTTTCTGCTTTGTACTTCAAATCCGAGTTCCCAATGTTATGTACCAGGCACTTAATTATATCGGGAATATCAATACACCCTTCGCGATGCTGATTGCCGGTGTCACGATAGGAAAGACAAATATTATTGAGTTATTTATCAAGAAGCCTAGGATTTATTATATTACCTTCTTGAGGCTTTTACTAATACCTGCAGTAGCAACATTATTATTTATCGGACTGCCTATTGATAATATGGTTAAGGTAACGGCAATTATAATGGCTGCTTCGCCTACGGCTGCGATTAGTACGCTGTTTGCGATTAAGTATAATAAGAATTCCGTATTGGCGGCAGAGGTATTTGCAGTAACGACTTTATTGTGTATCATTACTATTCCGCTTATTGTAAAAGTTGCTGAGATGTTTTTGTAAGTTATATTTTTAGGAGGAGCAGATGAAATTATTTGCAAAGATAAGAAGAAATCCTGTGCTGATGAAGCTGAGCTTAACCATCGTTTTGTTATTTAATATAATGGCTATGGTTGGCTGTAATAAGGATAAAATCACACCTCCTGCTAATATACCGGATAATCAGCAATCGGAAAGGACAGTAATAGAAAAAATCCGTGTATGGTCGGACAATGCCCATGAGAGGGAATTGAGGCTGAAGCAGATAGAAGAGTTCAACAGAACCAGAGGAAAAGAGCTGGGTATTGAGATAGAGTATACCGTATACGGCTCAGAGTATCAGGATGTTATTAAGCAGGCGATGGCCGATGATGAAGCCCCTGAGCTGTTCAGGCCTACCTTGGCACTATTGACAAACTTTATCCATTCAGGATATATGGTACCGATTACAGCCCTTCCCGGAGGAAGTGAGCTGGTGGAAAGCTACGGCAATAATCTGATTAATAACCAGCATATCTTCAATGGAAAGGTGTATACCTTGCCATATAATTTAACCACATACAAATTCATTGTAAATGATGATTTATTTAAGAAGGCGGGGATTGAGGAATATCCAGAAACCTGGCAGGAGGTACGAGAAGCTGCAAAGCTTATTACACAAGCCAGCCATGGAAGAGCATATGGATGGATTCTGGGACTCAAATCCGACTGGATGATAAGTACTTATCTGATTCGGACAAACGGTGTCAATGTGGGCCATGCAGGCTTTAATCATAAAACGATGAAATTCGAGTTCTCGGCTTTTGCCCCGGTGATTAATGCTGTAATGGGAATGATTGAGGATAACAGCGTATTTCCGGGATTTGAAGGCCTGGATGCAGATGCTGCCAGAGCTCAATTTGCCGAGGGCCGGGTAGGAATGATTCCCGGAGCAAGCTTTGATACCAGCGTTTACTATGATCAGTTTCCCACAAATATCAATTGGTCGGTAATATCGGTGCCGGCATTTACGAATGAGAAGCCGAAATACAAGGAGTTTACCGACGCTACATCCTTGCTTGGAATCGGAAAGGCTGCTCTGGATAAGCCTGAAAAGACCCTTGAGGTGTTTAAGTTTTTCTATTCCGACGAGAATATGGCCCAGATGTATACCCAGTCCTTATATGTGCCATTTAACCAAAAGGCGATTGATATTGCCAATAGTGAGCCGGCTTTAAAAGGATTTTCTGATTTTGCGGCCACACCGGATAAGGTGCTTATGCTGCCTTCTCCAGATGCAAGAGTAGATGTCCAGGGCTCGTTGTACAGGCAGACGATATCCGATATATTTGCAGGAAAATATGATAACATGTCTGTGGAAGACATTCTGGCTGACCTTGATAATCGTTATAACGAGGCCTTTCAGAAATTGCCGAAAGCCATTCAGGATGAATACAGACAGACCGATGAAGTGATTAATAATTTTAATAGAGACTAATTGATGAGTTAAGCTTGATTATGGAGGAAGCCAAATGAAGTATACGATTAAAGAAAAACAGGTTGATGTAAAGAAAGAAGTGGATATTCTTGTTGTAGGCGGAGGCCCTGCCGGAATTGGAGCGGCAGTAGCTGCTGCCAGAAGCGGTAAAAGTGTAATGCTTCTTGAAAAAAGAGGTTTTCTTGGCGGAAATATTACAGGTGCTTATGTTGAGACATGTAATCATTTTCTGCACGGAACTAATTTTAAGGCCAACGGAATCTATGCGGAAATAGAAGAAAAATATAAGGCTGTATATGGACGCTCCCATGATATCCGGGAAAATTCTCCCCATCGTTTTAGCAGTGAATACCTGAAGATATTCCTGGATGATTTTCTGATAAAGGAAGGCGTAGATATCCGGTTCCATTCCTTTGTTAATGATGTTATTGTGGAAGATGAAAAGATACAGTGTGTTATCATACAGAGCAAGAAGGGTCCTTTGGCAATCAAGGCACAGGTAATCATTGACTGCACCGGTGACGGAGATGTGGCATTTAGTTCAGGTATTCCATTTGAACAGGGAAGAGATACGGACGGATTATGCCAGCCCGGCACGGTTAACTTTCGAATTGCCGGAGCCGATGTTGAAGCGCTTACAAAGGACGGCGACGGACTAAAAAGAATCGGCAAGAAATTCAATGAGGATTACCGGGCAGGAAAGACAGGACTTACATGTTTGCGCCAGGATTTGCCCTTTGGCCGCCTTACACCGGCCGGACAGGTTACCTATGTGAATTATCCCTGTGAATATAAGATTGACCCGACGGATATTGACGGGCTTACGCAGGGTGAAATAAAGTGCAGACAATATATTCTGGAATTTTATGAGTATGCGAAGAAGACGTATCCTGAATTTGAAAATATCGAGATAGCTTCCATCGCTCCGGAGATTGGTTTCAGGGACAGCAGAAGAATTAAAGGAGTATACCGTCTGACAAGAGATGATATAGAAGCGCAGAGGGTATTCGATGATGCAATTGCCATCTATCCTCGAATCTATGATATGTTGGCACCGGACGGAAATATGAACGGTGACGGAAAGATGGAGGGTGAGGGCTATAAAGGACATATCTATGAGCCTATCACGGACGACAGAGCTTATACCATACCGTATCGTTCTCTGCTGCCGGTTGGACTGGATAATCTTATTGTAGCCGGAAGATGCATAAGCGCTGACCATGTGGCTGAAAGCAGTATCAGAGGTATATCTGCCTGCATGCTGACAGGACAGGCGGCCGGAGCTGCCGCAGGAATATCCTGCAAAGAGAAGGTATCACCAAAGGATATTAATGTAAAGAAACTGCAGGCGATATTAAAAGAGCAGGGAGTAGACCTTCCTAAGTAGTTCGATTATATATCACGTTAAATGAATATAAGTATATATTGGAGGAAAAAACATGAGAATTGCAATGATAGAACCATTAAATGTAAGCATGGAAATTATTGACCAGTTATCAAAGCGTATCCGGGATGAGAAGCATGAATTAATCATTTATGATAATGTGACGAAGGATGTTGAGGAATTAAAAAGGAGAGTAGCAGGAGCCGATGCAGTAATTATTGCAAACAATAAGCTGCCGGGAGAAGTTATAGAATCCGCAGATAATCTAAAATTAATATCCGTCGCTTTCACCGGAATCGACCACGTTGATAAGGAAGCCTGCATAAAGAAAAATGTCAAGATATCAAACTGTGCAGGATACAGCGACCAGGCAGTTGCCGAGCTTGTAATCGGAATGATTATCAGTAAGCTGCGTAATCTGGTAGAATGCAATACCGCAGTAAGACAGGGCAAGACCATGGCTTCAGAGGGCCTGATGGGTTCTGAGCTTTGCGGTAAAACAGTAGGTGTTGTAGGTACCGGAAAAATCGGTCTTAAGGTTGCCGAGTTACTGAAAGCATTCGGCTGCAATCTGCTTGGCTATGATGTGGCTGTTAGAAAAGAAGCAGAAGATTTGGGAGTTAGATATGTATCCCTGGAAGAGCTTTTAAAGGAAAGTGATATCGTAACCCTGCACACACCTCTTATGGAGAGTACAAAGGGTCTGATAAATAAAGATAATTTAGAGCTTATGAAACCCAGCGCCTTATTGATTAACTGTGCCAGAGGCCCGGTAATTGATATCGAGGCGGTGGCAGCTGCTTTAAATAACAAAAGGATTGCCGGAGCAGCAATCGATGTATTTGAAATTGAGCCTCCGCTGCCCCTTAACCATGTACTCGTTAACACGGATAATACACTGCTTACACCTCACGTTGCATTTGCTACGGATGAGTCCATGGTAAGAAGAGCAAAGATTGCCTTTGACAATATCTACGCATGGCTGGACGGCGGACAAATCAATAAAATGCTCTAAAAGATATCCCCATATACTTTTATATAGAGGAAGACCCTGTTCCATGCAGATGCTGGAAAGGGTCTTCTTAAGTTCTATTAAATCGTACGGTCAATAAATTCGGAGAAATTAATCTGTTTAAGCAATTTTACTACATCCTTCATGCTCTTCATCTCAAACTTCTTTAGGATACTGTTAACCTGGCTCTTTATGGTGGAGATGGAGACATACCTTGTTTCGGATATGGATTTGTATGTTCCGCCCTCAAAGAAGGATTTGAGAATCTCATATTCACTGTTCGTGAGCTTTGAGACAATATTGAGAACATAGATTAAGCTGTTTTGCTGTGTTTTCATTCGGGTGAACTCCTCAATGATTTTATTGGCGACGCCCGGTCTTAGCATAAGTTTATTGGCATAAACAGTTCGGATTGAATTGAGTATCTGTAGGATAGAATCCGTCTTTACGATGTAATCCATAACCCCGGCACAATAAGCCTGGAATATGTATTCATCTTCTTCGTGAATGGTCAGTATGATAATCTTCACATAAGGGTCAAAATACTTAATTGCCCTTGTTGCATCAATTCCCGCAGTTCTGGTTTCCATCTGAATATCCATTAATATAACATCCGGATTTAATTCTTTCGTCTTTTTAATCGCCTCAATACCGGAGGTAGCGATGCCAATCACCTCGATATCAGGTTCTCTTGACAGAATCATCTGAAAATACTCACGAATATCCGCCATATCGTCTACAATTAATAGTTTGATTTTATCCATACTAACCTCCAATTTGCTTACTTTTTGGCAACAGAATCTCTACATTTGTATATTCCCCAAGCTTACTTTTTATCCTCATATGGCCATAGTGGGCCGTTATAATTCTGAATACATAGGAAAGACCGATTCCCCAATTATTTTGCTTTGATTTCGTTGAGAAGTAGGGGTTGAATATTTTTCGTATTATCTTTTTAGGAATACCGCAGCCGTTATCCTTAATGGAGAGGTATATCCAATCCATGCTGGAATTCACTGTAATACAGATAGTAGCATCTTCGTTATTCTTTGTATAGATGGCATCCGTAGCATTGGCAATCAGATTTATGATAACATGCTTCATGTGATACATATCAAAATTACTATATACTTCCGTATCATGGTAGGTTTTGATAAGCTGGATTTTATCCGGTACGGCGACTTCATTAAGGGCAGTCTCAATGGCTTCAATCAGATTGTTATTGATGGTACTGACTTTCAGGTCTTTAATATTATTCAGTGCCTTTGTTATAGAATCCATATGATTGCTTGACAGAGATATTATTTTCTCCAGCTGGGTCCTTCCCTCGGGCGTGCCGTAATTGGCCAATGCTTCCTCAGAGAGAATCTTAATGTTGAACATGATATTCTTATCGGAGTGAAGAACATCCTTCAAATTATTATTCAAAAGTGTAAGATTCTTTTTGATGCCTCTTTCCTTGAACCAATTGAACATGCTGTCTGTTTTAAACTTATAGGTAATAAATAAAATAATAAATAAGATAATCAGAGATAGCAGGGGCAGGGCTGTGGCATAATAATTCGGAACAATAACATCCAGCTTATACCGCCAAAAGGCGTAGTTAAATACATCGTGAACAGAAGTACGAAAGGTTCCTGTAAAAAATACAAAGTAAAAAACAAGATTTAGTAACAGTATACTAAAGGCAAGGCCGATTAGCTGTTTGGCAAAAAAAGATATTTTATTCTTCAAAAAGTTTTGAATAAGTAATAGGATAGGATATATCATATAAAGAAAGGCAAAAATACACATAAGGATATCCAGGAGGCTGATTAAGCCGCGCCATAATTCATATCTTCCTTGATTTTGCAATTTATGCCCGATAAGATAGATGCTAAATGCCGTATCGGGATGATAGAACAGAAAATATATAACCAAATATCCGGCCAGTACGGTATATTGCATAATATGCTTAACGGGTTTTTCGTTTTGGTTTTTTGTCTTATTAATGAATGTATTGGCAAAAAGCATAATGGCAGTTAAATATACAATAATTCCTAGATTCCGGATAATTTGAATATTGGATAAGGAGATTCTGAGTAATTGGCTAAAAAATAAAAACAGATTATATTCAATACCCCGGTAAACGAAGGATGACGGAATCTGATAATTACTGCTCCGGTATATTTCTGACAATATGGTAAACATACACAATGTCGTACCCAGTACCATCATAATAAAAAGCAGATTATATTTATTTCTGATACGAATGGCTAAAATAAGTGAGAATAAAGCCATAAAAATTATTGTAAGTGCCATAAGTCCTCCACTTTTTAACCGGCTGATATACGTTAATATATACATGTAGTAGTATATCATAAAGGTTATTGGATGCAAGGTGTATAAAACATACAACCATTATACAATAAATGAAAACATATTGCTATAATAATACGCAGATGATATACTTAGAAGAGGAAATGGTTATATACTTACTAATAAAATAATGACACAAAATATAGAATACTAGAGGTAAATAATGAATACAAATTCAAATCAAAATGATACTAGAAATAATTATACAGAAGAGATTAGCCTGCAAGATCTTTTTATGGCACTTTGGAGGCAGAAGATATTAATAATAGCAGTAACACTTATTACAGCCCTTGTTGCCGGCATAATAAGTATGTTTGTACTAAAACCCGTATATCATGCAAAGCTGAACATCATCATGAATATGCCGGAGATACATCATACCAAATACGGTGATTATGCATTGCCGATATCTACGAATGAGCAGTATATTAATCTGATTACGAGTAATGACATTTTAAGCAATACGATTCTTGACATGGAATACAATCCGGGGGAAATCACCATTGAATCCTTGCGAGACAGGATATCCATCACGCAGACGGATTCCAAGAACATGGTTCAGAACAGCTTTGAAATCAAAGTTTCTGCCGGCAATCCGGAAGACGCCAGAAAGCTTGCGCATACTTTATACAGAAATTATGTAGAGTTTCTGGATGTTATGGTAGCGGAAGGGGCGACTACGTACTTCTCCAGTTATTATGGCGTTGAGTTAAGGGCCCTGCAGGTTGAACTTGAAAGCAATAAAGCGCTTTTGGAAAAGAATATTGAATTACTGAACGATACACCTAAGACGATAAATCAGAAGGAAGCGCTGGATACAATTCTGTCCCCGGGAAACACGACTGATTTTATTATTATGGAGAATATTATCAATCCCAATTATACGGCTGTTGAATTAGATATCATAAATATCAAGCAGACAATTAATTCGATTGAAAGCAGCATGAATCAGTATAATATATACCTTGATGAATTGGCAGCAAAGCAGGCAGAGATAGATAAATATTATGAGACCGGAGAATTTACTGAGCTTAAGTCAAAGATAGTCAGAATTACAAAGAGTAATATATACCTTCCCTCTGACCCGGTGGCACCCAGCAGAAAGACAAGCCCGAGTAATTTAAAGAATATTATGATTGGCGCCTTGTTAGGTGGCATGGTATCGGTTTTGATAGCTTTTATAAAAGAATTCTGGTTTAAGAAAGATATGAAATAAGATATAGATATTATACAAAAGATGGGAGAATAGGTCGTTTATGAAAGTATTCAGGTTAAACAGTATTAGTAAAAAGTTTTATTATTTATTATCGATAAGTATTGTTACTTCCTTGCTTGCAATTTCCGTGTTTAACTACTTTATATCAAAGAGGGAACTGAATCGTTCCAACCAGATTATTTTAAAAAATGCAATTGAATCGACCATGGTAGAGGTTAACAGAAATCATGGTTACAGTCAGGACAAGTCACAATGGATGACAGAGGAAGAAGCGAAGGCGGCTTCACTGGCTTCTATCGGCCATTTATCCGGCGGCCTGGATGGTCTTTCCGGAGCAACCACTGAGGATGAAGATGCAACAAGCTCGGCTACTCTGAATAGTATCTATGCCGACCATGCGATTGACTTGGGAGAATCAGGATATTTCTTCGTTATGGATTCACAGGGAAATATAATTTCCCATCCGTTTTTATCAGGTAGTATATATGATTTAAAATCAAAGGACGGAAGATTCATTGTCCAGGAAATTATTAATACGGCGAAATCCGGCGGAGGAACACTTAAGTATGCGCTTGAAGATGATGTAAGTGAAATTACAGACGGCAAGACAGTATACTCAAAGTATTTTCCCCACTGGGACTGGGTCATAAGCGCAGTTATTTATAATAAAGAGCTGGCAAGGGGAGCAAATATCATATTGGTTTATAATATGATAGGTGTTTTTAGCATGCTTGCGATAGCGATGTTTTTTACTATCTTGTTTACGAATAAGATTATTAAGCCAATCAGGACCATTACAAAAGCCTTGACAGGGATATCGGACGGGGACTTAACCATTGAGAAGATACACATCGATACAAAGGATGAGATGAAGCTTCTTGGTGATTCGGTGAATCGTCTGATTGACAGCTTCAGAAAAATTGTTGGTACAATGAGGTCTTCCAGCGACAGCCTGAATAAATATGCTGCTAATCTGAAGGAATCTTCAGGATATGTATCCGAAGCGACCACAGAGGTGGCAAATGCTATTTCCCAGATGGCGGTACAATCGGATGAGCAGTTTAGAGATACGGTATCCAGTGTGGAAAGCGTGACGCTTCTGGGTGAAAACATCAAGGTTACGGCTGAAGCCAGCACAAAGATAGGCTCTGTTGTAGAAAAGAACGTGGAATTAAAGGAAA